>SKNG01000412.1 GCA_007120685.1 Paracoccaceae bacterium
CCGATACCGTGGCGATCATGGTCAACGGCCGCATCGCCCGCAGCGAGCCCGCCCAGACGCTGGCCGCCGACCGCGCGCTGCAACAGCGCCTGCTCGGTGTCGGCCGCCACGCCCATGACGAGACGCCCGACGCCAGTGGCGGCCAGCGAAAGTCCGAGAGCAAGGGCAAGGGCAAGGGCGATGGCCACGGAAAGGACGGGGCCGAGCCCGCCCCCCTGCCCCGGATCTGGCAGGCCAATCCGACCATCCCCAACCGCTGGTCGCAGCCTGTCCCCTATGCCACGCACGAGCGTCTTGCCCGGGTTCAGACCTCGGCCCCCGCGCTTGCTCAGGCCGAGGTGCGCCCGCTTGCCCCGGTCGGTGCCGAGGTGGTGCTGGTGGCCGGCACGCTGGACACCAAGGGCGAAGAACTGCGCCACATGCGCGACTTGATCCGCGCCGCCGGCCTGCCGGTGCGACTGGTCGATCTGTCCACCACGCAAGGCCACTCGGGCGCCGACATCCCCGCCCATCAGATCGCCGCCTTCCATCCCCGCGGCGCCGCCGGCGTCTTCACCGGTGACCGGGGCGAGGCGGTGGCGGGCATGACGCTGGCCTTCGCCCGCTGGATCGCGCGCCAGCAGGGGATCGCCGGGGTGCTCTCGGCTGGCGGCTCTGGCGGCACCGCCATCGTGGCGCCGGCCATGCGGACGCTGCCGGTGGGGGTGCCAAAGCTGATCGTGTCAACCGTGGCCAGCGGCGAGGTGGGCAAATATGTCGGCCCTTCGGACATCGTGATGATGCATTCGGTGGCCGATGTGCAGGGCCTGAACAGCGTGACGCGCACCGTGCTGGGCAATGCCGCCGCCGCCATGGCCGGTATGGTCCAGGCCCGCCGCGCCGCCCCGCCGGAAAGCGCCGACAAGCCCGCCGTGGTGTTGTCGATGTTCGGCGTGACCACCCCCGCCGTGACCCAGGTGCAGGCCCTTCTGGCCGAGGAATGGGACCCGCTGGTCTTCCACATGACCGGGATCGGCGGCCAGTCGATGGAAAAGCTGATCGAGGGCGGGCAGGCGAAAGCCATCATCGACCTGACCACCACCGAACTGGCCGACCACCTGTTCGGCGGCGTCTTCCCCTGCACCGAGGATCGCCTTGGCGCCGTGATCCGCACCCGCATCCCCTATATCGGCTCGGTGGGCGCGCTGGACATGGTCAATTTCGGCCCGCCCGAGACGGTGCCGGACCGCTACAAGGACCGGCTGTTCTACCGCCACAACGCGCAAGTGACGCTGATGCGCACCACGGCGGAAGAGAATGCGCAGATGGGCCGCTGGCTGGGTGAGAAGCTGAACGCGATGGAAGGGCAGGTGCGCTTCTTCCTGCCCGAGGGCGGGGTTTCGGCGCTCGACGCCCCCGGCCAGCCCTTCGACGACCCCGCCGCGCGCCGCGCGCTGCTCGACACGCTGGAAGCAACCGTGCGCCAGACCGCCAGCCGCCAGGTGATCCGCCTGCCCCATAACATCAACGACCCCGCCCTTGCCGGCGCCGTGGTCGCGGCCTTCCGTGCGCTGCACGGGGGCCGCCCGGCCCGCCGCAAGGCCCGCCAGACAGCCAGGACCGGAAGCCAGGGATGACCGACCGCAAGACCATACTCGACAGGTTCCGCGCCATGATCGCGCAGGGTGAGCCGATCATCGGCGGCGGCGCCGGGACCGGCCTTTCGGCGAAATGCGAAGAAGCCGGCGGGATCGACCTGATCGTGATTTACAACTCGGGCCGCTACCGCATGGCCGGGCGCGGGTCGCTGGCCGGGCTGATGCCTTACGGCGATGCGAACGCGATTGTCGTCGAGATGGCGGCCGAGGTGCTGCCGGTAGTGAACCACACCCCCGTCCTGGCCGGGGTCTGCGCGACCGACCCCTTCCGGCTGATGCCCATGTTTCTGGACGATCTGAAGCGTATCGGCTTCGCCGGCGTGCAGAACTTCCCCACCGTCGGCCTGATCGACGGCACCTTCCGCGCCAATCTGGAAGAAACCGGGATGGGCTTCGGGCTTGAGGTGGACATGATCCGCCTGGCTCACGCGCGCGACCTGCTGACCACACCCTATGTCTTCGGCCCCGATGACGCCGCCGAGATGGCAAGGGCGGGGGCCGATATCATCGTCTGTCATCTGGGCCTGACCACCGGCGGCAGCATCGGCGCCGAGACCGCGCTCACGCTGGCCGACTGCCCGGCGCTGATCGATCAATGGGCCGAGGCCGCGCTGCGCGTGAACCGTGACGCCATCATCCTTGTCCATGGCGGGCCGGTGGCCATGCCCGAGGACGCCGACTTCATCCTGAAGAACACCGCCACCTGCCACGGCTTCTACGGCGCCTCGTCGATGGAACGCCTGCCGGCCGAGGTGGCGCTAACCGAACAGACCCGCGCGTTCAAGCGCATCACGGGCAAACATCTCGCGGGCCGCTAGGGAGACCAGAACCATGACCGGACAACTCATCGGGGAACTGATCCTTTGGCTGATCGTGGCGGTGGTGGTCATCGCCATCCTCTACTGGATCATGCAATGGCTCTACCGCCGTTCGACCAAGGAAATCGCCTTCGTCCGCACGGGCTTCCTGGGCGAAAAGGTGGTGATCGATGGCGGCGCCTTCGTCTGGCCGATCATCCACGACATCACACCAGTCAACATGAACGTCCTGCCGCTGCGGATCACCCGTGGCCAGTCCGAGGCGCTGATCACCAAGGACCGGATGCGCGTCGATGTGGATGCCGAATTCTATGTCCGCGTCCGGCCAGAGAAGCGCTCGGTGGCGATGGCGGCCTCGACCCTTGGTCGGCGCACCTTGGAGCCTGAGCAGTTGCACACGCTGCTGTCGGGCAAGTTCGAAAGCGCCCTGCGGGCCGTGGCGGCCGAAATGGACATGGGCGGCATGCACGAAAGCCGGGCCGACTATGTCGCGCGGGTTCGCGACAGGGCGCAGGAGGATCTGGAGAAGAACGGGCTGGAACTGGAATCGGTCGCGATCCTGGATATCGACCAGACCAGCCTCGAATACTTCAACCCCTCCAACCGCTTCGACGCCGAGGGCCTGACCGCGCTGATCAAGGACATCGAGGCCCGGCGCAAGCTGCGCAACGATATCGAACAGGAAACCACGGTCCAGATCCGCAGCCGCAATCTGGAGGCCGAAAAGCAGGTGCTGGACATCGAGCGCGAGTCCGAATCCGCGCGGCTGGAGCAGGAGCGCGAGATCGAGTTCCGCCGCGCCCAGCAGCGCGCCGAACTGGCCCGCGAACGCGCCACCCGCGACACCGAGGCCGAGACCGCCCAGATCTCGGCCCGCGAGGTGATCGAGAAATCGCGCATCCTGAACGAAAGGGCAATTTCCGAGGAGCGCATCGCCTCGGAACGCGAGATCCGCGCGCGCGAGATCGCGCGGCAGAAAGCCGTCGAGGCCGAGGAAATCGCCGCGCGCGAGGAGATCGAGAAGGCCCGCATCCTGCAGGAACGCGCCGTGCGCGAAGCCCGCATCGAGAACGAGCGCGCCACGCAGGAACGCGAGATCGCCCGTCAGCAGGCGATCGACGCCGCCGAAATCGCCGCGCGCGAGGAGGTCGAGCGTGCGCGCATCTCACAGGAGAAAGTGGTCACCGAGGCCCGGATCGCCAAGGACCGCGAGACCCAGGCCGCCGAAATCGAGCGCCAGCGCGCGATCAGTCAGGCCGAGATTGCCGCGCATGAAGAAACCGAAAAGCGCCGCATGGCCGAGACGCTGCTGCTGAACCAGACCCGGATTTCGGGCGAGGAAAAGGTCCGCATGCAGGAAATCGCCCGCCAGCAGACCTGGGAAGAGGCCGAGATCACGGCGCGCGAGGCCGTCGAACGCGCCCGCATCCAGCAGGCCGCCGAGGTCAACGAGGCCCGGATCGCCGAGGACCGGCGCATCCGCGAGCTGGAAATCGCCCGCCAGCAGGCCGTCGAGGCCGCCGAAATTGCCGCCGGTCAGGCTGTCGAGGCGGCGCGCATCGCCCGCGAGAAGGCGCTGGCGGTCGAGCGGATCGAAGCCGACAGCACCACCCGGGCCGAGGAGATCGCCCGCAATCAGGCCATCGACGAGGCCCGCGTTGCGGCGGACGAGGCTGTCGAGGCCGCGCGCATTGCCCAGCGGCTGGAGCTGGACGCCAAGCGCATCGCCGCCGAGCAGGCCACCCGCGAGCGCGAGATCGCCCGCCAGCGCGATCTGGACGCCGCCGAGCAGGCCCGGATCGTCAAGGTGGCGGCCGAGCGCGCCAAGGCCGTCGCCGCCGAGGGCAGCGTTAAACAGGCCGAAATCGCCGCGCAGAAGGAGGTCGAAACCGCCGATGTGGTCCGCGAGCAAGCGCTGGAAGCCGCGCGGATGGAACGCCGGCGGGTCATCGAGCAGCTTGAGATTGCCCGCGTGCAGGCGCTGCGCGAGGCCGAGATCGAAAGCCGCGAGGATATCGAGCGCTCGCGCATCGCCTCCGAGCGCGCGCTGGACGAGATCCGCATCGACCACGAGACCGTCCGCCGCAAGCTGGAGGTAGAGCGCGAGCACGCCGTCGAGACGGCGAGCATGGAGAAGGCGATTTCGCTGGCGCAGAAATCGCTGGAAGAATCCGCCGCCCGCGCCGAGGCCGACGCCGCCCGCGCCAAGGCCGCGCAGGCGGAGGAGAAGGTCAAGACCGTCCGCGAGACCGAGGCAGCCGAGCGCAAGCGCAGCGTCGATGTGACCCTGGCCGAAAAGGCCGCGCAGGAAGCCCGGCACATGTCCGAGGCCGCCAAGCTGCGCGCCACGGTCGAGGCCGAGGCCGCAAGGCTGATCAACGAGGCCGAGAACATCCTGACCGACGAAGCGCGCCATTCGCTGTTCAAGCGCAAGATGCTGGAGCATGTCGAGGGGATCGTTTCGGCCAGCGTCAAGCCCCTGGAGAAGATCAACGACATCCGCATCGTGCAGCTTGATGGCGCGGGCAGCGGCGGCGCGGGCCATGAGGGCAGCCCCACCGATGAGGTGATCAACTCTGCCCTGCGCTACCGCGTGCAGGCGCCGCTGATCGACGGCTTGCTGTCCGACATCGGGATTGAGGGCGGGACGCTTTCAAAGCAGGCCGGCCTGATCCGCGAGGCCAGCGACATGCAGCGCATTGCCGATGCGCTGAAGAAGCAGGCGCCGAAAGGGGACAAGTAGGATGGCGCGGGTCTATATCAGTTCGGTGATCGACGCGCCGGTGGCCAAGGTCTGGGAAAGGGTGCGGGATTTCAACGCCCTGCCCCGCTGGCACCCGGCGATCCGCGACTCGCGCATCGAGAACGGCGAGCCCTCGGACCGCGTGGGCTGCGTGCGCGACTTTCACCTGCAGAACGGCGACCGCATCCGCGAAAAGCTGCTGGGACTGTCGGATTACGACTATTTCTGCACCTATTCGATCCTCGAATCCCCGATGCCGCTGACCGGCTACATCGCCACCCTGCGCCTGACCCCGGTCACGGATGGCAACAGCACCTTTGCCGAATGGACCGCCGAATTCGACTGTGCGCCCGAAGAGGAAGCCGGGCTGGTCGACGGCATCGGCAGCAATGTCTTTCAGGCCGGGTTCAACGCGCTGAAGCGGCAGGTGGTGCGCTGATGGTCAAGGTGGTCACATCGACGGTCATAGACGCGCCGGTGGAAACCGTCTGGGACGTGCTGCGGAATTTCAACGGCCATGACAGCTGGCATCCGATCGTGGCGGACAGTCATGTCGAGCGTGGCCTGCCCTCGGACAAGATCGGCTGCGTGCGCAATTTCCATCTTCAGGACGGCGCGAACCTGCGGGAATTGCTGCTGACGCTCTCGGATGCCGACATGGCCTTCAGCTACTGCCTGCTCGATACGCCGGTGCCGCTGCTGAACTACGTCGCGCATGTGCGGCTGGCCCCGGTGACCGATGGCGACCGGACCTTCTGGCACTGGGAAAGCCGCTTCGACACGCCCCCGGGGCGCGAGCAGGAATTGCACGACATGGTGGCCAGCAAAGTCTATCAGGGCGGGTTCGACGCGATCCGCGCACATCTGGGGGTGGCGTGATGGCCGTGACCGTGGAAACCCATGCCAGCCTGGCCGAGGCCGCGCGCGCGCTGGGCATGGATGGCACCTATCTGGGCGGCGGCACCGTGCTGATGCGCGGGGTCAATGCCGGCGGGGTTCAGGGTCGCATCGTCCGCGCGACGGACCCCGGGCTGCGGATGATCAGCGCGGCGGGTGACGGGCTCAGGATCGGCGCCGGCGCCACGATGGCCGATATCCTGGCCAGCCGCGAGGCCGAGTTCCTGCACCCCGTCGCCCGTATGATCGGCGGGCCGCAGGTGCGCGCCATGGCCACGGTCGGCGGCAACCTGTTTGCGCCGCACCCTTACGGCGATTTCGCCGTGGCGCTGATCGCATCGGGCGCGCGGGCGGAGCTGGTTCAAGGCGGTGTCCGCCCTGTCGAGGAACTGGTGCGCGAGCGCGGCGGGGTCGGCGCACGCCCGCCGCTGGTCGCCGCCATCGAGCTGCCCCGCCCGCGCGAGGCGCGCGCCTTCGGTTTCCTGAAGGTCAGCCGCGTCAAGCCCAAGGGCGTGTCGGTCCTGTCGCTTGCCGCCTGGCTGCCGCGCGAGGGCGGGCGCATCCGCGGCACCCGCGTTGCCTGGGGCGCAATGGGGCCGCACCCGCTGCGCGGGGCGGGGGCCGAGCGCGTGCTGGAGGGGCAGGCGCTGGACGCGGCCACGATTGCCCGCGCCGCGCAAGCCGCCGCCGAAGGGCTGGAGCCGCCGACCGACGCGCTCGCCAGCACCTGGTATCGCCGCGAGGTGGCCGGGGTGCATCTGAAACGCCTGCTGGAGCGGATGGCATGAAAC
>SKNG01000147.1 GCA_007120685.1 Paracoccaceae bacterium
AGGGGCGGCGGGCTCTGCCACCGCGGTGGCGGTATCGGCGGCGGCAGGCTCGACGGGGCGCAGCAGCAGCGGCGCCGTCGTCTGGGTTCCCGTCTCGGATCCCGTCTCGGTCGCCACCCGGGCGGCGGTCCCGGCGGGCGCGGCGCGCAGCCCCGGGGACAGCGCACCGGACACGACCGCGGCACCCGGCGTTTCTCCGGCAAGGCGCCGGGCGCGTTCGGCGCGGGCCTTTGCAATCGCGGACTGGATCTTCTCCATGCTTCGTTCCTCTTACCCCGGGCCGGCCAGAGCGCGCCGCGCTCCGCGGCCGTCACGCGACCCGCCCTGTCCTTCCGATCCCGCAAGGAGCCGGCACAACCCGGTTTCCCCTGCGGTTACACTGCTCTGGAGCGGATCGCGCGGCCCTGCCGTCACGCGCTCTGCCCTGTCCTTCCGTCAACGCATGCCGTTTCGCGCAAACCGGTTCGCGCCGTTGCGCCGCATGCGCTAGCCACTTCCGTCCGGCACGCCGATCCCGCCGCCGGGGGTCAGGCTCTCGCGCAGCCGGTCGACCAGCTCGTCAAGCCCGGTCGCGCGCATGGTCTGCGCAAACAGCAGATCGATCGGCCGATAATAGGTGTCGACCGCCCAGATCGCGGCGGGCAGGCCGGCAATCACCAGAAGCAAGGCCAGACCGATAAGCGCCGAGCGCCGCCGCGCCTCGCCCCGGGTGCGCATGTAGGGCACGGTGGCGAAGGCGACGATATTCAGCCGGGCCGTCAGATCCTGCGGCCGGCGCACCGCCCGGTTCAGAAGCTCCAGCAGGAGGATGAAGCCCAGACCCAGCGCCAGCCCGGCACCGACGCCGGCCGCGGCGACCATCGTCCGGTTCGGCCGGTCGGGCGCCCGGGGCGGGGTGGCCTGTTCGATCACCGAAATGCGCTGCCCGCGCGACAGCGCCTCGATGGTCTCGCCGGTCGCGGCCCGGGCCCGGGCCGCCACGGCCTGGTTGTACTGGTTCTGCACATTGGTATGGTCGCGTTCCAGCGCCTCCAGCGCGATGGTATTGGCCGGCGTCGCCTCGATCGTCCGCGACAGGTCTTCCAGCCGGCCCTGCACCCGGGTGATCTCGTCGCGCGCAAAGGTGATCTGGCCATCGATGTCGGCCAGCTGAAGCTGGAACGCGGCCTGTTGCGGGTCGACGCCGGGCTCTGCCCCGCCTTGCTCGGCGATCGTGGCTTCCAGTGCCTGTATCTGCGCCTCGATCATCTGCACGCGCGGGTTCTGCGGCGACAGCGTCACCCGTGCCCGCGCCAGATCTTCGCGCAGACCCTGCAACCGGCGCTCCTCGGGGCTGAGCGGCCCCGCAGAGATCGGGCCGACCTGCCCGGTCGTCTCGAAAAGCGTGACCAGCCGCTCGCGCCGGTCCGCAAGCCCCGCAACCGTGCGTTCAAGCTGCGCCAGCCGTTCCTGATCGGCAAGCTGCTGACGGCGGCGAAAATCCAGACTGTCGGGCAGCGCCTCGCGGTTTTCGTTGCGGAACGCCAGGATGCGCTCGCGGCGGATCGCCAGTTCGCGGTCCAGCCGTTCGACCTCCTGCTCGAAGAAATCCAGCGTCTGGCCGGCCACCGCGGTGCGCAGGCGGACATTCTCGGCCAGCATCTGGGTGACGATCTCGTTGACGACATTCGCCGACAGCTGCGGCGTCGCGGCGGGAAAGGAGATGGAGACGATGGTCGCCTGCTGCGGGCCGCGGCGGGCCTGGCCGCCCCTGACGGCAATGTCGATCCGCGCGCGCAGATCGGCCACGATCTCGTCGGGGTCCAGCCGGCGCGGGCTCTGCCCGGGCAGGGGCGCGTAGATCTGCAGCCGGTTGGCCAGTTCCATCAGGTTCGCCCGGGTCAGGATGCGCTGCTGGATGATCTGCAACTGTTCGGTTGTCTGGGTGCGCACCGTGGATGCGGCCAGATTGTCGGGGATCTGCTCGGCTTCGACCAGAAGCCGGGCCTGGGCGACATAGACCGGCGGCAGCACCTGCGACAGCGTGATGCCGACCGCCGAACCCAGCGCCAGGAACAGCACGAACCAGTGCAGGCGGCGCAGGAACAGGGACAGGTAGTAACGAAGATCCATGGCTCAGCGCCCCTCGCCGGTGCGGATGTTCGGATTGATCGGAACCGGCGTGATATTGCCGGAGGCAGGCGGATCGACCGCGGCGGGCACCGACGCCCCGCCCGCAAAGAAGGTGCCATCGGCCAGCACCTGATCGATCAGGGCCTCGTCGATATCGACCTCGCCGGCGGCATAGGCATAGACCATCGCCAGGTCGCACAGCTGGTTGACCAGCCGCGGCACGCCGGCGGTCGCCTTCTGGATACGGGCGCAGGCGGCCTCCGAAAAGATCGCCCGCCGCGCCCCGGCGACGGTCAGCCGGTGGCGGATATAGGCCGACACATTCTGCGCATCCATCGCCGGCAGATGGGTGCTGGCGGTCACCCGCTGGGCGAATTGCACCATGTCGGGCCGGCGGATGGTGTCGCGCAGTTCCGGCTGACCGATCAGCACCAGCTGCAGAAGCTCGTCCTTGCCGGAATTGATGTTGGTGAACATGCGCAGCTCTTCCAGGCTCTCGCGGCTGAGGTTCTGCGCCTCGTCGAAGATCAGGATCACCCGCCGCCCGGCGCTGTATTCAGCGATCAGGAATTCCTGGAAACGGGCGAAGAGATCGACATAGGTCGCCTCGGGCGGGGCCGGCTGGGACAGCGCCATCAGCACCCAGCGCAAAAGCTCGCCCCGGTCGCCATGGGCGTTGGTCACGAAGCCCACCTGCACGTTGTCGTCGAGCATGCCAAGCAGGTGATGCACCAGGGTGGTCTTGCCCGCGCCGATCTCGCCGGTGATCAGCGTGATCGGCGCCCGGCTGATGAAACCGTATTCCAGCATCACGAAGGCACGCTGATGCGCCGGCGACCAGAACAGGAAGCTGGGATCGGGCACCAGGCTGAAGGGGCGCTCGGTCAGGCCGAAATGCTCGGTGTAGATGTCGAAGGATTGCACCATGCTCACTCAGCCATTGTACCACCTAAACGACGGCGTCCGGATGCCATCCGCTGTCGAGCCGTTCTAAACGCAAGCAATGGCCAATCCAAGTTGGGATCACGACAATTTTGCGGCATGATCCGAGCGGAAAGAGGGGTGCCCGTTCTTTCCGCAAGACCTGATCTTCTTTCCGCAAGACCTGATCCGGAAGCTGATTCGGGGCCTGATTCGGGATTCTGGCGCGCAACACGCGGCCAGGCGAGCGGTTTTTGCCTAAAATGCAACCAATGGTTGCCAGGACATGCCCGCCCTGCGGCGAAACCCTGGCAGAAATCGGTTCGCTTGCAGAAACAGTCTGTAAACCATGGCAATTATCTCCTGAAATCCTCGGGTTGCCAGAGGGTTGCCAGAAGGCTGCCGCAAGGCGGTGATTGTCCGCGGGCCCAGAAGTTGCCATAGTCGGGTTGGCCGAGAATGCGGCCGTCGGTGTTCCTTGTCGGTTTCCTTCGGTATCCAGATGATTGTGATCTACCAGCCCCAGCTTCCCGCTACCGCCCCCGCTACCGCCCCCGGTGCCGCCTGCCGTTTGCAGCCGGCGGGAGGTCCGCAATGACCCTCACCTGTTCCGACATCGCCGCCGAACGCCGCGCCGCGCCGCCGCCGGGGCTTTACCGCCGCGCCGGCAAGCGCGCGCTCGATCTTGGCCTCGTGCTGCTGGCCGCCCCCTTCGTGCTGCTGGTGATGCCGCTGCTGGCGCTCTTCGTCATGCGCGACGGCAGCCTGCCCTTCTACCATCAGGACCGGATCGGCCATGGCGGGCGCCGCTACCGGATCTGGAAGCTGCGCACCATGGTGCCGGATGCCGACGCCCGGCTGGCCCAGCTTCTGGCCACCGACCCCCATGCCCTGGCCGAATGGAAGCATTGCCAGAAGCTGCGCAACGATCCCCGGGTAACCCGCACCGGCCAGTTCCTGCGCGCCACCTCGCTCGATGAATTGCCGCAACTGTGGAACGTGCTGCGCGGCGAGATGAGCCTGGTCGGCCCCCGGCCGATGTTGCCCGAACAGCAGGCACTCTACCCCGGGCAGGCCTATTATACCCTCCGCCCCGGCATCACCGGCCCCTGGCAGGTGTCGGAGCGCAACCGCTCCTCCTTTGCCGAACGCGCGCGCTTCGACGACGACTACGAGCACGCGCTGTCCTTTGCCACCGATCTGCGCCTGCTGATCGCCACCCTGCGGGTCGTGCTGCGCCGCACCGGCTGCTGAGCGGGCGGCCGCGGCCCGTAACGACAGGCCCGTAACGACAGGCCCGTAACGACAGGCCGATCACAGGCCGGCGATCACGATCCCCTGAGCAGGAAGGGCATCCATGGTCGGGGGGGGGCAAACCCTGTAGTGCTTTTGCGACAGCGTTTTTCAGATTGCCTTCCAGTCCTCCGGAGCTGTATCCATGCCGACCCTTCGCCGCTTCGCCCCGATCCTCGCGCTTGCCGCCGCCCTCGCCCTGGCCGGCTGCGAAAGTTCAGAAGAACGCGCCGAACGCCATTTCCGCTCGGCCATCGCGCTGCTCGAGGCCGGCGATTTCGAACGTGCCTCGGTCGAATTCCGCAACGTCTTCCGCTATGACGGCTTCCACCGCGAGGCCCGGCAGGCCTATGCCGATGCGCTTTACGAACAGGGCAATGCCAGCCAGGCCTATGGCCAGTATCTGCGGCTGGTCGAGCAGTATCCCGATGATCACGCCGCCCGGCTGCGGCTGGCCGAGCTCGCCATCGACCGCGGCGACTGGGAGGAGGCCGAGCGCCACGGGCGCATCGCCCGCGAGGAACTCTACGAAGACCCCGCCGCCCAGGCGGTCGGGCTGGCGCTCGATTATCGCGATGCGGTGGTTGCCCGCAGCGCCAATGCCCGCGAGCTTGCCGGCAGCCGCATGCTGGACCTGCTCGATGCGCATCCGGACAACCGCGTCGCCCGGCGGGTGGCGATCGATTTCCACATGGCCCGGCAAGATCTCGAGGCCGCCCGGGCCGAGACCGGCCGCGCGCTGGAGGCCGAGCCGGACAGCTTCGAATACCACGGGCTGATGCTGCGGCTGATGGCCGAGACCGGCGACGAGGAAGCGGCCGGCGCGCTGCTGCGCGAGATGGTCACACGCTTCCCCGAGCGCGAGGAAGTGCGCAGCACGCTGATCAACTGGTATCTGTCCCAGGGCGACACCGACGGGGCGGAAGCCTTCCTGCGCGAGCTTGCCGGGGCACCCACCGACGCGCCGGAGGGGCATGCGACCGTCGTGCAGTTCCTGCAGCAGACGCGCGGGAACGAGGCCGCAAGGGACGAGATCGAGCAGCTGATCGCCGCCACCGGCGATCACGTCAATGCCGATCTCTTCCGGACCATGCGCGCCTCGATGGATTTCGACGCCGGCCGGCGGACCGAAGCGCTGGCCGAGGTCGAAGAGGTGCTGGAAACCGCCGAACCCTCTGACCAGACGCATCGGATCAAGATCATCCTGGCGCGGATGATGGTGGCCAGCGGCAACCCGGTCGGCGCCCGCGCCCAAGTCGAGGAGATCCTGGCCGAGGATGCCTCGCATGTCGAGGCGCTGGCGCTGCGCGCCGCCTGGGCCATCGAGGAGGATCGGCCGACGCAGGCGATCCAGGATCTGCGCGCCGCGCTTGGCCAGTCCCCGCGCGAGCCGCGCCTGCTGACCCTGATGGCCGAGGCCCATGACCGCAGCGGCGCGCGCGAACTGGCCGGCGAAACGCTGGCGCTGGCGGTCGAGGCGTCGAACCGCGCGCCCGAGGAATCGCTGCGCTATGCCCGGTTCCTGCTGCGCGAGGGCCGCCGCGACGGGGCCCGCGCCGTGCTGGAGGACGCCCGGCGCGCCAATCCCGCCAGCCTGGCGGTGCTGGGCGCGCTGGCCGATTTCCACCTCAACGCCCAGGACTGGTCCCGCGCCCGCGACATCGCCACCGCCCTGCGCGCCATCGGCAGCGACGAGGCCCTGGCCGCCGCGGAACGGCTGGAAGCGGCGATCCTGCTGGGGCAGGACCGCACCGCCGAGGGGCTTACCTTCCTGGAAAACCTGGTCGCCCAGGGCGGTGGCGATACCGCCAGCGCGGTGGCCACGATCCTGCAGACCCATCTGCGCGCCGGCGAGACCGACCGGGCCCGGGCCTATCTGGACGAACGCCTGGCCGAGGCGCCGGAGGATCCGCAGCTGCGCATGCTCGCGGCCGGGCTGCGCGCGGCCCTGGGCGAGCTGGAAACCGCCGAGGCCGGGCTGCGCGAGCTGTTGGCGGAATACCCCGGCGCCGAGCCGCCGGTGCGGCTGCTCCACGGCATCCTGAGCGCCCAGGGCCGGGCAGAGGAGGCCGAAGCCGTGCTCGATACCGCGCTGGCGGCCAATCCGAATTCGCTGGTGCTGAACCTGGTCCAGGCCGAGGTGCTGATCCAGGCGCAGGATTTCGAAGGCGCGATCGCCATCTACGAGGCGCTTTATGCCCGCGACAGTTCCAACGCGATCATCGCCAACAACCTGGCCAGCCTGATCACCACCCATCGCGACGATGACGAAAGCCTGGAGCGCGGCTTCGCCATCGCCCAACGGCTGCGCGGGATGGCGGTGCCGGCCTTTCAGGACACCTATGGCTGGATCGAATACCGCCGCGGCAATTACGAGGATGCGCTGAGCCATCTGGAACCCGCCGCCGCCGGCCTGCCCGAGGATCCGCTGGTGCAGTTCCATTTCGGCATGGCGCTTGCCGCCGTCGGCCGTACCGAGGACGCGATTGCCCAGCTCGAGCACACGCTGGAGCTTGCCGGCGACAGC
>SKNG01000140.1 GCA_007120685.1 Paracoccaceae bacterium
CGCGCAACGCCTCGATGGCCCGCGTGCATGGCGTCGAGGTCGAGGTGGTGGACCGCGCGGAACTGGCCCGGCTGCACCCGCTGGTCAATCTCGATGGTGTGCGGGGCGGGCTGTTCATCCCGCGTGACGGGCAGGGCGACCCGCTCAACATCGCCACCGCGCTGGCCCGCGGCGCCCGCCAGCAGGGTGCGCAGATCATCGAAGGCGTGACTGTCACCGCCATTCGCCAGAAAAACGGCCGCGTCTGCGGGGTGGACACCGACGCGGGCCCGGTCGAGGCCGAGGTGGTGGTCAACTGCACCGGCATGTGGGCCAATGCCGTGGGCCAGCTTGCCGGCGCCCCGGTGCCGCTGCATGCCTGCGAGCATTTCTACATCGTCACCGAACCGATGGTCGCCATCACCGGCGCTCTGCCGGTGCTGCGCGTGCCCGACGAATGCGCCTATTACAAGGAAGACGCCGGGCGCATGATGCTGGGCGCGTTCGAGCCCAACGCCAAACCCTGGGGGATGGACGGCATCCCCGAGGATTTCTGCTTCGACGAACTGCCCGAGGACTGGGACCATTTCGAGCCAATCCTGGAACGCGCCCTGCACCGCCTGCCGGCGCTGGCCGAGACCGGCATCCGCACCTTCTTCAACGGGCCGGAAAGCTTTACCCCGGACAACCGCTATCACCTGGGCGAAATGCCGGAACTGCCGGGGCTCTATGTGGCCGCCGGGTTTAACTCGGTGGGCATCCAGTCGGCGGGCGGCGCGGGGATGGCGTTGGCCGAATGGATCGTCGGCGGCGCGCCGCCGTTTGACTTGTGGGATGTCGATATCCGCCGCATGGCGCGGTTCCAGTCCAACCGGCGCTACCTGCGCGAACGGGTCAGCGAGACGCTGGGCCTGCTATATGCCGATCACTGGCCCTATCGGCAGCCCGAAACCGCGCGGGGCATCCGCCGCACCCCCTTTCATGACCGCTGGGCCGCGCTGGGCGCCTGTTTCGGCGAAACCGCAGGCTGGGAACGCCCGCACTGGCTCCTGCCCGAAAACGCCCGGGCGCGTGGCGAAAAGCCCGAATACGCCCTGTCCTGGGGCCGGCAGAACTGGTTCGAATACAGCGCCGCCGAACACCGCGCCACGCGGGAAGGGGTGGCGCTTTATGACCTCTCGGCCTTCGGCAAGATCCGGGTGGAAGGCCCAGATGCCTGCGCCGTCCTGCAACACATCTGCGCCGCCGATATCGACGTGCCGCCGGGCCGGCTGGTCTACACCCCCTGGCTGAACCCGCGCGGCGGGGTGGAAATTGACGTCACGGTGGCGCGGCTGGCCCCTGATGTCTTCCTGATCGTCACCCCCACCGCCACCCTGCGGCGTGACCTCGCCTGGCTGAAGCGACATATCCCGGCGCAGGCGCGGGCGGTGGCGGTCGATGTGACCTCCGCCGAGGCGGTGCTGGGACTGATGGGCCCCCGCGCCCGCGAGGTGCTGGCCGCCCTGACGCCCGCGGATATCTCGGCCGAGGCGCTGCCCTTCGGCGCGGTGGCCGAGATCGAACTGGGCATGGCCTTGGCGCGGGTGCACCGGGTCAGCTACGTGGGCGAGTTGGGTTTCGAGATCTACCTGCCCACCGAATTCGCCCTGCACGGCTTCGACGCGATCATGGAGGCCGGCGCGGCGCATGGCCTGCGCCCGGCCGGCGTGCATGCGATGGACAGCTGCCGGCTGGAAAAGGGCTTTCGGCATTTCGGCCATGACCTGACCGACGAGGATCACGTGCTGGAGGCGGGCCTGGGCTTCGCGGTGGCGATGGACAAGCCCGACGGCCCCTTCGGCCCCTTCATCGGCAAGGCGGCGGTGGCCGAGCGGCGCGCGCAGGGGCTGGACCGCCGGCTGCTGGCCTTTCGGCTGACCGATCCCGCGCCACTGGTCTATCATGGCGAGCCGATCTGGCGCTACGGCAAGCTGGTGGGGCATGTCACATCAGGCGCCTACGGGCACAGCCTCGGGGCGTCGGTGGCGCTGGGCTACGCGGCTGTGGCCAGGGGCGAGCCGGTGGCGGAACTGCTGGGCGCCGGCTGGGAAATAGAGATCGCGGGCCAGCGCCACCCGGCGCAGGCCAGCCTGAAGCCGCTATACGATCCGAGCGGCGCGCGCATGCGCGAATAGGGGCATCGCCACCACGCTGCCCCCGGGCGTGACGGGACAGAAACGGCGGCCGGGGGAGCGCGACCACCATGCAGAAACGGCGGATGACCGGCAGCGAGGCCTTTACCGAAGCCCTGCGGTTGGAAGAGGTGAAGGTGATCTACGGCATCGTCGGGTCGGCCTTCATGGACCCGCTGGATCTGTTCACCGCCGCCGGCATCCGCTTCGTGCAGGTGCGCCATGAACAAAGCGCGGCGCTGATGGCCGAAGGCTATGGCCGCGCCTCGGGCGTGCCCGGCGTGTGCATCGGGCAGAACGGGCCCGGCGTGACCAATCTGGTCACCGGGCTGGCCAGCGCGAAGCTGAACCACACGCCGGTGGTGGTGATAACGCCTGCGGTGCCATCGACCTTGGCCGGCACCGGCGCGTTTCAGGAAATCGACCAGATGGACATGATGCGCTCGGTCACCGTGCATCAGGTCCGCGTCACCTGCGCCGACCGCATCGGCGAGGGGATCCGCAGCGCCTTCCGCGCCGCCTGGGCGCTGGGCGGGCCGGTTCAGGTCGATATCCCGCGTGATTTCTTCTATGCCGAATGGCACGAGCCGATGCTGGAACCGCGCGACTATCGCACCGACGGCCGCCGGGGCGGGGCGCCGGCGGATCAGGTCGCGGCGGCCTCCGGTCTGCTGGCCGGGGCGAAGCGTCCGGTGATCCTGGCGGGCTTGGGTGTTGTGCGCACGGGCTGCGCCGATCAGGTGGCGGCGCTGGCCGAAAAGCTGGGCGCGCCGGTGGCCAATGTCTTCATGCATAACGATGCCTTCCCGGCCAGCCACCCGCTGGGGCTGGGGCCGATCGGCTATCAGGGGTCAAAGGCCGCGATGAAACTGGTGGCGCAGGCCGATTGCGTGCTGGCGCTGGGCACGCGGCTGAACCGCTTCGGCCTGAACCCGCAATACGGGACCGACTTCTGGCCCGAGGGCGTGCCGCTGATCCAGAACAGCCACGACCCGCTGGAACTGGGCGCGCAGGTGCCCATCACCTGCGGCCTGCTGGGCGATGTGGCCGAGGTGACAAGGCAGTTGCTGACCGCGCTGGACGGGCGCGCGCTGGCTGGCGACGGGGCGGCGGCGAAGGCGCTGGTGGCGCAGGAAAAGGCCGCCTGGGCGCAGGAACTGGCCGAGATGTCGCAGGTCGACTCGCCCGTCATGCACCCGCGCCGGGCGCTGTGGGAACTGGCGCAAGCGATGCCGGCCGAGGCTATCGTGGTGCTGGATATCGGCAATGTCTCGGGCACCGCCGGGGCCTATCTGAACCCGGAACGGGCCGGGCATTATGTGGCGCCGGGCTCGCTTGGCGGGATCGGCGTCAGCTATCCCACCGCGATGGGCGCCAAGATGGCCCGGCCGGATGCACGGGTGGTCTGCATCATCGGCGATGGCTCCTGGTCGATGACCATGCAGGAGGTGATGACGGCGGTCAGCGAGAAAGTGCCCTTCGTGGCGGTGCTGATGAACAATCAGGTCTATGGCGCCGAACGCCGCAACCAGTATGATTTCTTCGACGAGCGGTATTTCTGGACGGCGCTGGAAAACCCCGATTTCGCCAGGATCGCCAGCGAGATGGGGGCCCATGCCCGCCGGATCACCAAGCCCGAGGAGATTGCCCCGGCACTGGCCGAGGCGCTGGCGTCCGACCGGCCCTCGGTGCTGGAGGTGATGATCGACGGCAAGGTGCTGTCCGAACCCTATCGCCGCGATGCGCTCAAACCCCCGGTCCGCCACCTGCCGCTTTACAGCGCATAGGGCCGCGGTTTGCGTGGAGCCTGATCGCATTTGGCGAAAGCGACCTTCTCGGATCTGCCCCCTTGCCTGCCTCCACCTTCGTGGTGATGTGCGGGGCAGAGCCAGCCTTCCGGAACCGACGCTCGCGGCGCGGGCGGAAACGCGCGTTCGAACGCGCGTGGCACGGGCCTTCGAAGGCCCGTTCTCCGCGTTGCCCGCAGGGCGTTCGGGTTTGTCGGTTTCCACCTGAAAAGACTGCGCTTCATGCCGTGACGAAATCGTCCCGGGCATAGCCTTGCAGATACAGCAGCGCGGTCAGGTCGCCGTGATTGACCCGCAGCCGGCACTGCGCCGCCACGCTGGGCTTGGCATGCAGCGCCACCCCGGCCCCGGCGGCGCCCAGCATCGCCAGATCATTCGCCCCGTCGCCCACCGCCATCACCTGCGCCGGGCGCAGCCCCCGCGCCGCCGAAATCTGGTGCAGCGCCGCCAGCTTCGCCTCGCGCCCCAGGATCGGCTCGGCCACGGTGCCGGCCAGCCGCCCCTCGGCCACCTCCAGCCGGTTCGCCCGCTGTTCGTCAAAGCCCAGATGCCCCGCCACCTGTTCTGTAAAGCCCGTGAACCCGCCCGAGACCAGCACGCAATACCCGCCCCGCGCCCGCATCGTGCCCACCAGTTCCCGCCCGCCGGCGCGATAGGTGATCCGCTCGGCCAGCACCTGATCGATGATCCCCTCCGGCAGCCCCTTCAGCAGCGCCACCCGCTCGCGTAGCGCCGGCTCGAAGGCCAGCTCGCCATTCATCGCCCGCGCCGTGATCGCCGCCACATGCGCGCCGAAGCCCGCCATATCGGCCAGTTCATCAATGCATTCCTGTTCGATCATGGTGCTGTCCATGTCGGCGATCAGCATCGCCTTGCGCCGCCCCTCGGCCGGCTGCACCGCCAGATCGATCCCCTCGGCCTGCAACGCTTCCCAGACCGCCCACAGATCGCCCGGCTCGGCCGCCAGCGAAAACTCCGCCGCCTCGCCCTCGGCCAGCCAGCGCAACGGCTCGCCGCCCCAGGCAGCGCGCAGGCTCTCGGCGCGCGCCGGGGTCAGGGCGGGGGAAAGGGGATTGCTCAACAGGGTGGCAACGAACATCGGGCATCCTGGCGTGGCTGGGGATCGGTCGCGCGCAGGCCATAGGCGAATTCCTGCCGGCGTGCCAGTGCTGGCCGGGGGTTGGTGATCTGCGCGGGCGAGAAATCCGTAAACTGCTGCAAAGACGAAAGGAGAAGATCATGTCTTCACGCTCGATCACCCTTCTTGCCGCGCTCGCAACGGGCGCGATGTTTGCCCTGCCCGGCACCGCGTCCTCTTTCGAGCGGATAAGCGGCGCCAACGAATTCAGCAATACGGTCGTCGGCCGGCAGCTGTCTCGTTTCGGCATCCGTCTTCAGGTCAGCCCGGATGGCGAAATCAACGGCCGCGCCTTCGGCTACCCGGTAACCGGGGACTGGCAATGGCGCGACGGCTATTTCTGCCGGATCATGGACTGGGGCGGCACCGAAATTCCGCACAACTGCCAGATGGTTCTGCGCGACGGTGATTCGGTGCGCTTCGTGTCTGATCAGGGCAGTGGTGACCACGCAGATTTCAGGCTGCGCTGATCAGCGCCGCGTATACCGGCCGAAGCACAGGCGCATCGAAAGGGGATGGCTCAGAAATCGATGGCCAGCCCCTTGCGCTCCCAGTCGCCATAGCGCACGGGTTCCGGCCCCTTTCGCCCGCCCAGTTCGGGCGGCATTACCTTTGCCGTTGCATCAGTGGCCTTGCGCCGTTCCTCGGCCTCGGCAAGGGCGCGCTGCGCCGCAGGGGGCAGATCCTGACGGGGCGCGTCGGAAGCTTCCCGCTGGTCCTGGTTCGCAATATCGGGCTTTTCGGTCATGGTGGCCTTCCTTGCCGGCTCTTGTGCCGCCGGGTTGCATCCGATAGCGGCACAGCTAGGGCATCGGGCCGTGCGCGGCAAGCAACGGCCACGCCCCAGCCCCAATGGCCGCCAGATCATGCCTCGCCCGACAAAGCCCGAACAGCCCTCCACCACCCAACCGCCCCGGCAAGAGGGCGCGCCGGAACGGGACGCAGCGCGGCATCTGGCCATCGGCCTGCTGATCGGCGTGGTGCAGGAGGGCCGGGCGCTGGACGAACAGGACCTCCCCCCGGCCGCGCCCCATGTCCGCGCCCGCGCCCGGCGGCTGACCTTGGCCATATTGCGCGATCTGCAGCGCACCGATGCCGTGCTCGCGCCGCTTCTGCGCAAACCGCCGCCGCCCCGTCTGCACGCGCTTCTGCGCCTCGCCGTTACCGAGATTCTGGCGCTGGGCGCGCCGCCCCATGCCGTGGTGCAGGCCGCCGTGGCGCTGGCCCGGGCCGAGAAGGGCGGCAGCGCCATGGCCGGGATGGTAAACGCCGTGCTGCGCCGCGCTTCACGGACCAAGCCCGAAGACTGGGCCGCCCTGCCCCTGCCCCGCCTGCCCGGCTGGCTGCGCCGCCGCCTGACCGCCGCCTATGGCGCCGCCGCGCTGCCCGCCATCGAGGCCGCGCATCACGCCGGCGCACCGCTGGACCTGACGCTGGCCCCAATGCCAGACGGAGAAAAAAGGGTTCTTATTCTCGCGCTTACCGAAGTCACCGGCCCGGTGCAGCCCCTGCCCGGCGGCTCGGTGCGGCTTTCGACCAGGGCGCAGGTCTCGGCCCTGCCGGGCTATGCCGAGGGGCGCTGGTGGGTGCAGGATGCCGCCGCCGCCCTGCCCGCACAGTTGCTGAACCCGCGCCCGGGCGAGCGCGTGCTGGACCTCTGCGCGGCACCCGGAGGCAAGACCATGCAGCTTGCCGCCACCGGCGCGCAGGTCACGGCGCTGGACCGGTCCGCGCCCCGGCTGGCGCGGTTGCAGGAAAACCTCGCCCGCACCGGGCTTCAGGCCGATGTCATCTGCGCCGATGCGCTGGACTGGGCACCGCCCGCCCCGGTGGATGCCGTGCTGCTGGACGCACCCTGCACCGCCACCGGCACCATCCGCCGCCACCCGGAACTGCCGCTGATCCGCAAACCCGCCGATCTGCAGGCGCTGGCCGCGCTGCAGGCGCAACTGATCGACCGCGCGGCGGGGTTTCTGCGCCCGGGCGGGCGGCTGGTCTACTGCACCTGCTCGCTCCTGCCCGAGGAAGGCGAGGCGCAGCTTGCCGCCGCCCTGGCCCGCCACCCCGAACTGCGCCTGATGGCCCATCCGCCCCTGCCGCTGGGCACGCCTAGCCCGGCCGGTGGCTGGCGCACGCGGCCGGATGATCCGGCGCTGGCGGGCGGGATGGACGGTTTCTTCATGGTTCTGCTGGAAAAGACCCCGGCACCCAGCACCTGATGCCCGATTCACACCCGGCGCAAACTGCCCTATGGTGGCGCCACCGACCTCAGACCAGGACCAAAGCCATGCTCAACGGCTCTGCCAGCTTCGCGCCGCCCAATGCCGCCTCCATCCCCGTCCACCCCATCCGGGCCGAGGAACTGGACGCCTGGCTGACCGCCCAGCCAGAGCGGGTGCGCAACTGGCTGAAGGCGCTGAACTTCACCGCCAGCCCGGGCGAGTTGCTGGCGGTGCCCGGCAATGGCGGCGAGGTGGCGCTGGTGGTGGCGGGCCTGGGCGGCGAGACGGCGCGGCAGCGCACGCGCTTTGCGCTGGGCGGCGCCGCGCGGCGGCTGCCGGCGGGGACCTATCATATCGAGGGCGAGCATCCGCCGGATTTCCTGAACGAACAGGCGCTGGGCTGGCTGCTGGCCGGCTACAGCTTCACCCGCTTCCGGCGCAACCCCGATCCCCGGCCCACGGCCCGGCTGAAGGCACCCGCCGGCGTTGATGCCCGGTTGCTGGAGGTGATTGCCGCCGGGGAATGGCTGACGCGCGATCTGATCAACACGCCGGCCAGCCACATGGGCCCGGAGGAACTGGAAACCACCGCCCTGGCGCTGGCCGAGGAGTTTGGCGCCCAGGTCTCGGTCACCTATGGCGACGACCTGCTGCATGAGAACTTTCCGCTGATCCATGCCGTGGGCCGCGCGTCGGACCGGATCCCGCGGCTTCTGGACATGCGCTGGGGGCAGGCGGGGCCGCGGCTGACGCTGGTCGGCAAGGGCGTGTGTTTCGACACCGGCGGGCTGAACCTGAAGCCGGGCGGCTCGATGGGACTGATGAAGAAGGACATGGGCGGCGCGGCCACCGTGCTGGGGTTGGCGCTGATGATCATGGCGCTGGGCTGGCCGGTGCGGCTGCGGGTGCTGATCCCGGCGGTGGAAAACGCGGTCTCCGGCGCGGCCTTCCGGCGCGGCGACATCCTGACCGGGCGTAACGGGCTGACGGTCGAGGTCAACAACACCGATGCCGAAGGGCGGCTGGTGCTGGCCGACGCGCTGGCCCTGGCCGATGAGGAAACACCCGATGCGCTGGTCTGCATGGCCACGCTGACCGGGGCGGCGCGGGTTGCGCTGGGGCCGGATATCGCGCCCTTCTACACCGATGACGAGGCGCTGGCCGGGGCGTTGACGCAGGCGGCGGGGGATCAGGCCGATCCGCTGTGGCGGCTGCCCTTCCACGCGCCCTATGAGCCGCTGATCGAACCCGGCATCGCCGATCTGGACAATGCACCGGCGGGCGGGATGGCCGGGTCGCTGACCGCGGCGCTGTTCCTGCGCCGCTTCGTACAGGCCAGCCCGCGTTTCGCGCATTTCGACATCTACGGCTGGCAGACGAAGCCCGCCCCGGGCCGGCCGAAGGGCGGCGTGAGCCAGGGCGCGCGGGCGCTGCTGGCCGCCCTGCCTGTGGTGCTGGGACTGGAAGAGGACCTGGCCGAGGACAAAGCCAAGGGCAAGGGCAAGGGCAAGACCAAGGGCAAGACCAAGGACCGCGAGGGATGACCCTTCCTGATCGCCGGTTCCGCCCGGTCTGGGGCGGGGTGGCGCATGACAGCCTGCGCGGGCAGGTAGAGGGGGTGCGCTTCACGGCCGGCCACCGCTACCGGATCGCAACACCGCTGGCCGACCTGTGCGCCGCGCCCGGCGGGGCGCTGGACCGGCAATTGCTGACCGGCGCGCCCTTTCGCGCCCTTGTCTGGCAAGGCGCGGCGGTCTTCGGCTTTCACGAGCACGACGGCTACTGCGGCTGGGTTACGGCGCGCGCGCTGGGGCCGGATGGGGACTGGACGCATTGGCTGCCGGTCCCCGCCAGCCATTTCTACCCCGCCCCCGATATCAAGAGCCCGCCGCGCATGCCGCTTTACATGGGGGCGCGCTTGCGGGTGACAGGGCAGGACGGGGCGTTGGCCCGCACGCCGGGCGGCTGGGTGCCGATAGCGCATCTGGCAGCGCGCACGCACAGGAACGCGGATCCGGTTATAGTGGCGCGGCGACTTCTGGGCGCGCCCTATCTTTGGGGCGGCAACAGCTGGGCCGGGATCGACTGTTCGGGGCTGGTGCAGGCGGCGTTCCTGGCCTGCGGGCTGGACTGCCCCGCTGACAGCGACCTGCAACGCGTCATGCCGGGCACAGCGGTGGCCGCCGGGGACGAAAGGCCGGGTGATCTGGCTTTCTGGCCCGGTCATGTGGCGCTGGTTTCCGGCCTGGACAGCGTGATCCATGCCAATGCCCACCACATGGCGGTGGTGGAAGAGCCGCTGTCGAAAGCCGCCCTTCGCATCCGGTCTGCGGGCGGGCCTGCGCCGTCTATCCTGCGGCCCGCCTCCTTTGCGACAGAGGCCTGAACCGGGCGAGGCAGCCCCCGGCTTCGGGTCCCGCCGCTGCCGGAGCCGAAAAAACAAAGGGCCGGCGGTGCCGGCCCTCGTCATTCATCTGCATGTCTGCTGTCTCACTCGCTGGCGTCAAGCCGCTGCAGCAATTGCCACACCCCATCCTGCACCTGCGACACGGTGATGATGTCGGTGCCGCGATGACTGTCGGGCGAGAAGCTCAGTTGCACGTCCAGCAGTTCGTCGAAGTAATCGAGCGAATACATCCCCTCCATGAAGCTCTCCAGCGTCAGGTCAGGGCCCGCGGCTTCCAGTGCGCGGTGCAGGGCATGGGCCGAGGCATAGCCCAGCATGGCGAAGCCGCCCGGCTGCTCGTTGTAGCGGGCACGGTACCGCTCGACGAAATCGGCCACGACCGGGTTGTCCTGACGGGCCTGCAGGTCGGCCCAGCTGGCTGCGGCATAAAGCCCCTCGGTCGCCCCGCCCGGCACGCCGGCCACGGCCTCGTGAAAGCCGGCAGAGCTGACCAGGAACACCGCATCATCCCAGCCCAGACGCTGCGCGGTGACATAGACGGTGATCACAGCCCGGATGCCCAGCGCCACGGTCACGGCATCGCAGCCGGCCGAACGCAGGCGGGTCAGCGCGCCGACGAAATCTTCCTCGTTCGGGCTGTGGGTGGTCTGGTCCAGCAGTTCCAGCCCCAGCATTTCGGCGCCGTCACGCGTGCCCTCGAAGATTTCCTCGCCGAAATCGGTGTGCAGATACATCGAGCACACGCTCTCGATCCCGCGCTCTTCCTGCAGGTAGCGCAACCCCTCGATCATCTCGTTGTAATAGGTGCCCAGAAGCGGAAAGTTCAGCCCCGGCGGATCCGGCAGGATCTGGCGCGCGGCGGTCAGGGCAAACAGGTTCGGCACCTGCCGGCGTTCCATCAGCGGGAAATGGGTCACGTTATGCGGCGTGCCCAGGTTGCCCATCATCACGAAGACGCGGTCACGCTCGATCAGCTTGTTGAAGGCCTGGGTGGCGCGGGGCAACTGATAGCCGTGATCCTCGACGATATGGCGGATGGTGCGGCCATGCACGCCCCCGGCTGCGTTCAGCGCGTCGAAATAAAGGTTCGATCCGTTGACCGACGGGGTAGAGACCGCTGCAAAGATGCCCGACAGGTCATGCGCCCCGCCGACCAAGATCTCGGTATCGGTCACACCGCGGACCTGCGCCTGCGCGCCTCCCGCCAGCGCCACAACCGCCGCGGCGGTCATGAGTGTCTTGAGTTGTTTCATGGTTTTCCTCCCTTTTCAGGCCGCTCCGGGCCCCGACTCAATACATAGCATCAATCAGCGCCGCATGGCGTTTTTCCACCGTCGCGCGCTTCAGTTTCATTGTCGCCGTCAGTTCCTCGTCCTCGGCCGTCAGCAGCACGTCGATCAGACGAAAATCCTTGATCTGTTCGACGCGGGCAAACTCCTTGTTCACCGCATCGACCTCGCGCCGGATCAGGTCCACCACCTCTTCGGCGCGACAGAGCGAGCGGAAGTCGGAAAACGGCACCTTGTGGTCCTGGGCGTATTTCTCGACGTTCTCCTGATCGATCATGATCAGGCAGGTCAGATACTTGCGCTTGTCGCCGATGATCACGGCGTCGCTGATGTAATGGCTGAACTTCAGCCGGCTTTCGATTTCGGCCGGCGTGATGTTCTTGCCGCCTGCGGTGATGATGATGTCCTTCATCCGCCCGGTGATGGTCAGGAACCCGTCATCCATGCGACCGATGTCGCCAGTCTTCAGCCAGCCGTCCTCGGTCATCGTCTCGGCGGTCTTGTCGGGCTTGTTCAGATAGCCGGTAAAGACGTTCAGCCCCTTGACCTGGATCTCATCGTGATCGCCGATGCGCACCTGCACGCCCGGCAGCGGCCGGCCGACCGAGCCGGTCTGGTTGGCCCCCGGCTGGTTGATCGTCGCCACGCCGGCGGTTTCCGACATGCCAAAGCCTTCGTACAGCGGCACGCCAATGGCATGGAACCAGCGCAGCAGTTCCGGAGAAATGGGCGCGGCGCCGGTCAGGCCACGGGTCAGCCGGTCCATGCCCAGCATGGTGCGCAGGTTGCGCAGGACCATGATGTTCCAGAACCCGTACCAAAGCGCCGTGCCCAGCGGCACCGGCTTGTCGGCCATGGTGTAGCGCGCCCGGGCCTGGCCCGCCTTGACCGCCGCGGCAAAGGCCACGCGCCCCGTCCAGGTGGCTTCCTGCGCCATCACCAGAACACGCGAATAGATTTTTTCCCAGACGCGGGGCACGGCGACGAACCCATGCGGCGAGACTTCGCGCAGGTTGTCGAAGACGGTCTCCGGGCTTTCGGAGAAATTGACAATCGAGGACACCATCAGCGGCGTGTAAAGCGACACGATCCGCTCCAGGATATGGCACAGTGGCAGGAAGCAAAGCTGTTCGGCCCCCTGTTCGAAGGACAGCGCCTGCAGGCTGGCCTCCATCCCGCCCATGATGTTCTCATGGGTCAGCATGACGCCCTTGGGGTCGCCCGTGGTGCCGGAGGTGTAGATCAGCACCGCCAGATCAGAGGGCTGCACCGCGTCGATGGCGCGGTTGAAGGCGTCCTCGTCGTCATGCTTGCCGCCCAGCCCGTAAAGCTCGGACATCATCATGCATTTGGGATGGCTGAAGTTATGCAGCCCTTCCGGGTCAAGGATGATGACCTTGACCAGGCTTGGCATCTGGTCCTCGACCTCCAGAAACTTGTCCAGCTGTTCCTCGTTCTCGACGAACAGGAAGCGGGTCTGGGAATCGTTGACCAGATAGGCAAGCTGGCGCGCGCTGTCAGTGGTATAGACGCCCGAGGAGACCGCGCCCATGCATTGCGCGGCCATGTCGATATACATCCATTCCTTGTTGTCCTCGGACAGGATGGAGATCACCTCGCCCTTCTGCAGGCCCAGATGCCGCAGCCCCATACCGATCAGCCGGGCGTGGCGCAGGTAATCGTTCCAGGAATAGCTTTGCCAGATGCCCAGATCCTTTTCCCGGTGCGCGGTGGCATCGCCATTGGCCTGGCAGCGGGCGCGCAGCAGCGCCGGCAGGGTCTTGTGCCCGTCGATCTGCACCGGGCGCGTGCCGGTCTTGGCGTTCAGGCGCACACCCTTGACGATCTGTTCCTGCATGGTCGTCCTCCCGTAAGCGACCGTTCAGTGACCTGTCAGCGCCGCAGCGCCGCGCTCACCGCCATGTCTTCTTCTTCTTCCAGCGCCGTTCCCCCCGCGCGCCTTCGTTGGCATGGCCCAGATAGAAGCTCTGGATATCCTCTGACGCCGCCAGCCTTTCGGCCGTGTCGGACATGACGATCCGGCCCAGCTCCATCACATAGCCCTGATCGGCCAGATCCAGCGCGACGGCGGCGTTCTGCTCGACCACCAGCATGGTCACGCCCTCGTCGCGGTTCAGCCGCTTCAGGATATCGAAGATTTCCTGGGTCAACAGCGGTGACAGGCCCAGGCTGGGCTCGTCCAGCAGCATGATTTTCGGCTTCAGCATCAACCCGCGGCCGATGGCCAGCATCTGCTGCTGACCGCCCGAAAGCGTGCCGGCCTCTTGCCGGCGGCGTTCCTTCAGGATGGGGAAATACTCGAATACCAGATCGCGCGACTGGGCGATGGCGGCGGTGTCGGACCGGGTATAGGCGCCCAGAGACAGGTTCTCCTCTACCGTCAGGAGCGGGAACACCTCGCGCCCCTCGGGCACCTGGACGATGCCGCGCCGGACGATATGATGCGGCTCGCGGCCCTGGATTTCCTCGCCCTCGAAGATCACGCGGCCCTTCTCGGGGTCCATGATGCCGGAGATGGTTTTCAGCAGCGTCGTCTTGCCCGCGCCATTGGCCCCCAGCACCGAGACAACCTTACCCTGATGCACCTCGATCGAGACACCGCGGATGGCCATGATCGGCCCGTAATAGGTCTCCAGGTTGCGGACTTCCAGAAGCGCGCTCATACCCGTTCCCCCCCGGCGCTGGCGGTCTTGGAAATGGCGCCGGTGCCCAGATAGGCCTCGATCACCTTCGGATCCTTCTGCACCTCGGCTGCCGTGCCCTCGGCCAGCTTCTTGCCGCCATCGAGCGCCAGCACCCGGTCCGACACCTTGCCGACCAGCCCCATGTCATGCTCGACCATCAACACGGTGATGCCCATCTGGCGGCGGATGTCGTCGATCCACCAACGCATGTCCTGGGTTTCTTCGACCGACAGACCCGAGGCGGGCTCGTCGAGCAGCAGCAGGCGCGGTTTCGAGGACAAGGCGCGGGCCAGTTCCACCACCTTGCGCACCCCGTAGGGCAGGCCCATGATGTACTTGTCGCGATACGCCTGCAGGTCCAGGAACTCGATCACCTCTTCGACCGCATGGCGATGGGCGCGCTCCTCGTTCCAGGACCGGCCGACGAAGAACATCTCTTCCAAGAGCGTGGTGCGCCGGTGCCGATGACGGCCGACCAGCAGGTTCTGCAACACCGTCGCGCGTTCGAAGAGTTCGATATTCTGGAAGGTGCGCGCGATGCCCAGTTGCGGCACGCGGTCGGCCTTTCGCTGCAACAGGTCATGGCCGTCAAAGGTGATGGACCCGGTCACCGGCGTGTAGAAGCGCGAGATCATGTTGAACACGGTCGATTTGCCCGCACCATTGGGGCCGACCAGGGCAAAGACCTGCCCCTCTTCCACGCTCATCGTCAGGTCGTTGACCGCGGTGACGCCGCCGAATTTCAGCGTGACGTTCTTCAGCTCCAGAAGGCTCATCGCACCCGCTCCGTCTTCAGGTAGCTTTTCTGACGGCGGAACATGTCACGCCGGGCGAAGGGAAAAAGCTCGAACCAGGTGCGGACCTTCAGCCAGCGACCGTAAAGGCCCATCGGCTCGAAGACGATGAAGAAGATCAGGACCGCGCCGAACACGCCGAATTCAAGGCCGGGGATGTTCAGGAACCGCACGTTGTCGGTGACGATGGACAGGCCCTGCGGCAGGAAGGCGATGACGATGGCACCCAGAAAGGCACCGTGGATGAAACCCATGCCGCCGACGACAATCATCATCAGAAGCTGGATGGCCAGCAGGAAGGTGAAGGTTTCGTTGTTGAAGGCGCCGGCGAAAAAGCCCATCAGCGCGCCGCCAAGCCCCGTTATGCCGCAGGACAGGCCAAAGGCGATGGTCTTGGTGCGCGCAACGTCAATGCCCATGGCCTGGGCCGATACCTCGCTGTCGCGCACTGCGGCAAAGGCCCTGCCCAGCGGCGAGCGCAGCAGGTTGACATAGATCAGCGTGATGATCACCACGATGGCCAGCGTCATGTAGTACCAGTATTCGGGGTTGACCCAGCGGTTGATCTCGGCCCCGAAGATGAAGATCTCGGGCGCGAACATGCCGTTCACGCCGCCGGTCCAGGGGCGCAGGATGACGATGATGTCGGCGGTGATGATGGCCAGCGCCAGCGTGGCGATGGCCAGATAGACGCCGTGCAGCCGCAGCACCGGCACGGCGATCAGCGCGCCGACGAGGCCGGTGATCACGCCGCTAAGGATGAAGGCGGGGATGAAGGACATGCCGGCGTTCATCAAGAGCGCGCAGGTGTAGCAGCCCAGCGCCATGAAGGCCGAATGCCCCAGGCTGACCTGCCCGGTGGTGCCGGTCAGCAGCATCAGGCCAAGGCCCGCCACCGCCCAGATCAGCACATTGGTGACTTCGCTGAGGAAGAAGCTGTCCATCAGGAAGGGCAGCGCCACCATCACCAGCAGCAGCGCCCCATAGACGAAGAAGGTCCACCAGTCAGGAAACAGCCGGATGTCGTGGTCATAGCTGGTCTTGAAGTGAAAGCGCATGGCGTTACACCTTCTTCGTTCGAACCTGCGCAAACAGGCCGTGCGGGCGGAAGATCAGCACCAGGATCAGGATGGTGTACGGCGCCAGCTGGCTGTAGCCCGAAGGCAGGTAGCGGCTCGCGAAGGGTTCGATCACGCCGACGATCAGCCCGCCCAGCAGCGCGCCGGGCAGCGAGCCGAAGCCGCCGATCACCGCCGCCGCGAAAGCCTTGATGCCAATGAACCCGGCCGAGACATCCATCGCGCCCTTGGACGCATAGAGAATGCCGGCGATGCAGGCGACGATGGCCGAAAGTGCCCAGACCGCGCCCTGCACCCGCTTGACCGGGATCCCCATGTAATAGGCCGCCATCTGGTTCTGGCTGGATGCCTGCATGGCCAGGCCCAGCTTGGTGCGCTGGAAGAACTGCCACAGGAAGATGGTCAGCAGCACGGTGACGATGATCACCGCCAGATCGGCCATGCTGATCACGGCGCCACCGACGCGCACATCGCCCAGCGCCAGCGGCGATTGCAGGTTCAGCGGCTCATGGCCCCAGATGGCGCCGGCGGCAAAGCGGATCACGAATCCCAGCGAGATGGTCAGGATGACGATGGCCACCTGGTTCTGCCCGAACAGGCTGCGCAGCAGCGTGATGTCCAGCAGATAGCCCAGCGCCCCCATGATCAGCAGCGCCAGCGGCACGGCGATCCAGAAATTGATGCCCAGAAAGTGGGTGTTCACCAGACCGATCATCACGAAGGCGCCCAGCATCATGAAATCGCCCTGGGCGAAATTCACCGCCTCCGTGGCCTTGTAGATCAGCACGAAGCCCAGCGCGATCAGCCCGTATACGCAGCCGTTCGCCAGCCCGCTGAGAAGCAGTTGCATGATTTCCATCAGGCGGCCCTCCCAAGCCCGCATCGTTCTTGTCTGCCCGGCGGGCGCGCGCCGATCCTGACAGGATGCGTTGGCGAACATTCACCGGACGGACGCGCCTTTTCAACTGAAATCATCGCAATACCCCCGCTGGCGACGCTACGGAAACAGCCCGACGCGCCAGCGCAACCACACCCAAAACGCGAAAATCCTTCGCGCGACTCGCAAAATAGGCTTCTTTCGCTGTTCTCTCGCGGCTAACCTTTGGTTAACCGCGTTCTGGCCCGTCCCAGCCGCGGTGACTGGCAGGCGCAAGCATAAAGAGAGGAACATCATGATTCAGATTGGCACATTTGATGGCAGCGACGTCTGCCGGGACGCATTTCACCTGACTACGCTGGGACTTTACCTCGACGACATGGCCGAAGCCGTGCATGCGCGCGGGAATGTCCAGCACCTGGCCGCCGGCATGCCCCTGCCTGCCGATACCGGCCGCGGCCTCAATGTGGTGCTGGCCGGCAAGATTTCGGGGCCGGCAGACTGGTACGGGCCGGGCAACCATTTCGCCACGCCAGTGCAGAAAGACGCCGCGCCAATGACCGTGGCGGTGGACGGCACCTCGGTCTGGACGCTGGACACGTCCGACGCTGCCTGGCGCAACCCCGGCAACGCCGCGCTGCAAAGGGCACTCGCCCATGCCCTGATCGCGGCCGATACCGCCGAGGCCGCCGCCGCACCGCCCGCGCAGATGCCGGACCCGGCCAGCCTGTGCGACCATGACCACCCCGAGATCCGCCGCCGCGCCGTGCGCCTGCGCCGCGCCACCCCCACCTCGACCGCGCGCGCGATCTTCCATTTCATCCAGGCCATGCCCTATCGCTTCGGCCATTGGCACGAGCGCGCCTCGGACACCTTGCGCCGCGGCGTCGGCATGTGCACGACAAAGGCCAATCTGCAGGTCGCGCTGATGCGCGCGGCGGGGCTCGAGGCCGGTTTCGTGGAAACCCCGATGCCGATGTCGAAGCTGGGCAAGCTGATGCCCGATCCCTGGCTGGCCCTGATGCGCCACGAGGTGCGCCATTACTTCGCCGCGGTGAAACTGAATGGCACATGGTGGGCCTGCGATGCCTCCTATGACGACACCGCCTTCAACATCTATATCGAGACGATGCCGGAACTGGCCTTCCTGATCCCTGCGTGGTTCGACGAGGGCCGCCCCTACTCGCCCGCCTACGAGGCCAAGGGCGCCGATCCCACCGACATCACGGTGGTGCCGCATCTGCATGAGGTGATGGGCAAGGCCAGCCGCTTCGGTCCGCGCCATTTCGAGGCGCTGAACGTCAAGGTCGACCGCGCGCGCGGCGCCCATCGCCGGCAGGGGCATCTGGCCGGGCTAGCGGCGCTGGCCGATGGTGGGACGAGCGTTGAGGTCTCGGCATGAGCCTTTACGACTGGGATTTCTCGGCGCCCACGCCCTCGGGCATGGGCGACCACGATGTGCCGATGCTGTCCGACCGTCTGGCCGGGCGGCGGGTGGCGCTCTTGGTCACCGGCGGCATCGCGGCGATGAAGACGCCGGAACTGGCGCGCGGACTGCGCCGGCACGGGGCGCAGGTGGTGGCCTTCGCCAGCCCCGACGCCCTGCGCTATGTGGGGCGCGAGGCGCTGGAATGGGCCACGCTGGGCCCGGTGGTGACAGGGCTGACCTGGGCGGCGGAACACCTGTCCGACGCCGCGCCCTTCGATGCCTATCTGGTCGCCCCGGCCACGCATGGCACGATTGCCAAGATGGCCCATGGCATCGGCGACACGGTGGTGACCTCGGCGCTGATCTCGGCCCTGGGGCGGATGGAGCAGGGACGCGCGCAGGTGCTGGTGGCGCCGACGATGCATGGCACCATGCACAACGCGCAACTGCTGGACAACAGCCGTCGCCTGGCCGCGCAGGGCGTGCGCTTTGTGGCGCCGCGCGATGCCTATGGCAAGCACAACCTGCCCTCGACCGAGACGATCTGCATCGCCGTCGGGCGGGCGCTGTCGTGCTCGGCCCTGGCGGGCAAGCGCATCATGGTCACTGCCGGGCCGACGCCGGTGCCGGTGGATGGCGTGCGGCGCATCGTCAACCGCTTCCGCGGCCGGCTGGGCGCGCGGGTGGCCGAGGAACTGATCTGGCGCGGCGCCGAGGCCGAGCTGATCCTGGGCGACGGCGCCTGGCGGCCCAATACACCGCTGCCGCTGACGATAACCCGCACCTATGACGCCTATCGCGACACCGTGGTCGCCCGCGCGGGCGAGGGGCTCTTTGCCGGCGTCTTCTCGGCCGGAGTGGCCGATTACCGGCCGCGCCACCCGGTGGAGGGCAAGATCACCTCTGGCCAGCCCTCACTGACGCTGGAACTGGAACCGACCGAAAAGGTGATCGACCTGGCCTGCGCTGCAGGGCCGATGATGCATTGCGTTGCCTTCAAGTATCTGGAAGGCGTCAGCGAGGACGAACTGATCCGCGTCGCCGCGAAACGTCTGGGTCGCGCCGGTCTGGTCGTCGCCACCCGCGGCGAGGATACCGCCGGCACCGAGCAGCGTGCGCTGATGGTCACGGCGCAGGCTGTGCAACCGGTCGCAGACAAGCGCGCCATTGCGGCGGCTATTGCCGACCACCTGGAAAGCCTGGCGGCCAGCGGTGCTGCGGCGGGAACGACAGCAGCCGAAGCCGCCGAATGATTACCCCCGCGCGAAGGTCTCGCGCAGGATGGCGGCCAGCGCCTCGGCGTCTTCTTCGGTGAAGGCGTCGGGCTGGTCGCTGTCGATATCCAGCACGCCGATCACTTCGCCAGCGGCATCGAATACCGGCAGCACCAGTTCCGACCGGGTGCTGGCAGCACAGGCGATATGGTCGGGAAAGGCGTCCACGTCCGCTACCCTCTGCACCTGCCCGGTCCGCGCCGCCGCGCCGCAGACCCCGCGCTCGAAGGGGATCACCAGACAGCCATGCCCGCCCTGATAGGGGCCGATCTTCAGGATGCCCGGTTCTGTCACCCGGTAGAACCCAGTCCAATCGAAGCGGTCGTCGCTGTGATGGATCTCGCATGCGAGCGTGGCCATGAGCGCCACCGCGTCGCGCTCGCCTTCGGTCAACGCGCCTATCCGCGCTGCCAGCGCCCCGTAATCGACCATTCGCCTCTCCGTCATGGCTGTCATCTTGCCCGAAGTACGCCGGGGGGAGTCGCCCGCCAAGGGCGACGGGGGGCAGCGCCCCCTTTCACAGGAACAGCCGCAATGCCAGCGGCGCCAGCAGCGCGGTCAGAATCGCATTCAGCCCCATGCCGATCCCGGCAAAGGCCCCGGCGGTGGGATGCACCTGAAAGGCCCGCGCGGTGCCGATACCATGCGCGGCCACCCCCACCGCCAGCCCCCGCGCGCGCCAGTCGGTGATGCCCAAAGCGTTGAAAAGCGGCGTCACCATCACCGCGCCCACGATCCCGGTCAGCAGCACCAGTACCGCGGCCAGCGTGGGCGAACCGCCCAGCGATTCGGCGATGCCGATGGCCACCGGCGCGGTGGTGCTCTTCGGCGCCAGGGCGGCGAGGACCTCGCCATCGACGCCCAGCGCGGCGGCAATCCACAGTGCCGAGACAACGGCCACAACCGAGCCCACGGCCAACCCGGCCAGCACTGGCAGCAAGGCGCGGCGCAACCGGCGGCCCTGCTGGTAAAGCGGCACGGCCAGCGCCACGGTGGCGGGGCCAAGCAGGAAATGCACGAATTGCGCGCCCTCGAAATAAACCGGATAAGGCGTGCCCGTGCCCCAGAGCGTCAGCGCCAGCAGGATCACGGCGATCAGCACGGGATTGGCCCAGGGCGACCGGCCCGTAGCGGCGCTCAGCGTATCGGCGACGACATAGGCCACCAGCGTCAGCGTCAGCCAGACCAGCGGGCCCGAGGCAAGGTAGCTCCAGATCTCGGCGAACTCACGCATCCTCGCGCCTCCCGCCAGCCCCCTCGTCATCGCGGCAGCCAGTGAGCCGGGCGACGGCCAGAAAGGCCAAGGCCCCGGCGAGCAGCGCCAGCAAGGTCGACAGCACGAGCGCCAGCAATAGCCAGCCTGCCTGCAAGCCCAACCGGTCCAGATGGCCGACCACCCCTACCCCGGCCGGCACAAAGAGCAGCGCCAGATGCCGCAGGATCCCCTCGCCCACAGGCATTACCAGCGCAGCGGCGCGGTCAGACAGGGACAGAAGCGCCAACATCAGCCCCATACCCAGTACCGGACCGGGCACCGGCAGACCGGCGGCGCGCGCCAGGGTCTCGCCGAGCAGCTGACAAAGCAGGATCAGGGTCAGAGCATGGATCATCGGCGGGCTTTCCGGCAGGGGTGGCGGCCATGCTGCGCCGGTTCGGGCAAGGCGGCAAGCCCCGGCACCGGAGCAACGCAAGGCTTTTGCAGAAAAAGCCTTGCAAGGGTTTTACTTAACCCGGATAATTCACGACGCTTGTATTGATGGCCCTGACGCCATGTCTTCCGCGGTCCATTGATTCTGGACGCACGCTGGAGCTTCGTCCGGGTTTTCCGACGGACGGCGGTGTTATC
>SKNG01000471.1 GCA_007120685.1 Paracoccaceae bacterium
CCCGGGACGACCCGACCTGCAAAGAAGGGCCTGACCCATGCACACACCCCGCAGCCGTGACGCTATCGCCGCCGACCGCGCCCGCTATGAGGCGCATCGCAAACGCGGGCTGGAGGCCGCGCCGCGCACGCTGCCCCCGCCCAGCCCGCGCCCCGCGCCCGCGCCCGATCCCGCCCACCTGATCCGGTCCGAGGTTATCCCCGGCGGCTGGTACTGGACCACCGCGCTGCAGACCGGCGAGGTGTTGCAGATCGAGGGCGCGCCGGGCACCTCGGTGGCGCTGGCGGCCTGGGTGGCGGGCGATCCCACCGAGCGGCTGAACCTGCCCGATACCGTCAAGGTTCAGTGGACGACCGAGTTGCGCAAGGGTCGGATCCTGCTGTCCGACATGGGCCGGGTGCTGCTCTCCATCATCGAGGACAGTTCCGGCGCCCATGACGCGCTCACCGGCGGCTCGTCGCCGGCCACGGTGCCCCCCGGCGCGCGGAACTGCCGGGAAAACATGCTGCTTGCCGCCGCCAAGCTGGGCCTGCACCCGCGCGACCTGCCGGCACTGCTGAACCTCTTTGCGCCGGTTCGCGTCGATGCCGAAGGGCGTTTCGCATGGCGCGGCGCGCTGATGGGGCAAGGCGACTGGGTGGCGCTGCGGGCCGAGCGTGACCTGATGGTGGCGCTGTCGAACACCCGCCACCCGCTGGACCCCGCCACCGGCCCCGAACCCGCCGTCACCGCGCACCGGCTGGCCGCCCGGCCGGTGCCTGCCGATGACCTGTGCCGCACCGCCAGCGCCGAGGCGATCCGCGCCTTCGAAAACAACGCCCGCGCGTAAGGGAGCCCGATCATGGAAACCATCCACGACATTCCCGCCGAGCGCCCCTGGTCCGGCATCGTCCGCAAGGGCGAGAGCATCCGCATCATCGACAGCTACGGCCAGCAGGCCATCGACACGATCTTCTACAACGCCCATGACTTCACCGAGCGTTATTCCAACCAGGACACGATGCGCCACAATGGCGTGGCCTATATCAGCACCGGCGCGGCGGTGGTGTCGAACCTGGGCCGGGCGATGCTGCGGGTTACCGCCGATACCTCGGGCCGGCACGACACGTCGGCGGGCTGCTGTTCGTGCGAAAGCAACACCGTGCGCTTCGGCCATGACACCCGCTACCTGCATGCCTGCCGCGAGAATTTCATCCTGGAACTGGCCCGCCACGGCATGGACAAGCGCGATATCGTGCCCAACATCAACTTCTTCATGAATGTGCCGATCAGCCCCAACGGCGCGATGACCATCGACGACGGCATCTCCTCGCCCGGCGATCATGTGGAGATGGTGGCCGAGATGGATGTGCTCTGCGTCATCTCCAACTGCCCGCAGATCAACAACCCCTGCAACGGCTTCGACCCCTCGCCGATCCGGGTGGTGATCACCGGGCCAGAGGGTGCGATGGCGGAAGAACAGGGCGCGCGCGATGTTTGACCGCGTCCTTGTCGCCAACCGGGGCGAGATCGCGCGGCGCATCATCCGTTCGCTGCGCGCGATGGGGGTGGGCTCGGTCGCCGTCTGGTCCGATGCCGACCGTTTCGCCCCGCATGTGGCCGAGGCCGACAGCGCCTTTCGCCTGGGCCCCCCGCCGGCAGCGGAAAGCTATCTGGACATCGACGCCGTGCTGGCCGCCTGCCGGGCAAGCGGCGCGCAGGCGGTGCATCCGGGCTATGGTTTCCTGTCGGAAAACGCGAGCTTTGCCGAACGGCTGGCGGATGCGGGCATTGCCTTCATCGGCCCCCGCCCGGAGCATCTGCGCGCCTTCGGGCTGAAGCACACCGCCCGCGATCTGGCCCGCGCGGCGGGCGTGCCGCTCTTGCCCGGCTCGGGCCTGCTGGCGGATGTGGATCAGGCCATCGCCCAGGCCCGCGCCATCGGCTATCCGGTGATGCTGAAAAGCACCGCCGGCGGCGGCGGCATCGGCATGACGCTTTGCGCCGATGAGGACGCGCTGCGCGCGGCTTTCGCGCGCGTGGAACGCACCGCGCAGGCCAGTTTCGGCGATGCCCGCGTCTATCTGGAGCGCTTCATCGCCGAGGCCCGCCATGTCGAGGTGCAGGTCTTCGGCGATGGCGCGGGCCGGGTGGTGACGCTGGGCGAGCGTGACTGCTCGCTGCAACGCCGCAACCAGAAGGTGATCGAGGAAACCCCCGCACCCGGCCTTTCGGACGCAATGCGCGCCCGGCTGCACGGGGCGGCGCACGATCTTTGCGCCTCGGTCGATTACCTGTCGGCGGGGACGGTGGAGTTCATCCTCGATCCCGCGCGCAAGGAGGCATATTTCCTGGAGGTCAACACCCGCCTGCAGGTCGAACATCCCGTCACCGAGGCCGTCCATGGCATCGACCTGGTGGCCTGGATGGTCCGCCAGGCCGCCGGCGACTGCCCGATCCCGGACGCCCTGCCCCGGCCGCGGGGCGCGGCGATCGAGGCGCGGCTTTACGCCGAGGCGCCGCATGCGGGCTTTCGCCCCTCGGCCGGGCGGCTGACCGAGGTGCGTTTCCCGGAAGGGGTGCGCGTCGATGGCTGGATCGAGACCGGCACCGAGGTCAGCGCCCATTACGACCCGATGCTGGCCAAGATCATCGCCCATGGCCCCGACCGCGCCGCGGCGCTTGCCACCCTGAGTGCGGCGCTGGCTGACACCCGCATCGCCGGCATCGCCACCAATCTGGACTATCTGCGCGCCATCGCCGCTGATGCCGACTTCGCCGCCGGCCGGGTTTCCACCGCCGCGCTGGGCCGCTTTCCCTATACCCCCCGCGCCATCGAGGTGCTGGCGCCCGGCCCTTTCAGCACGGTGCAGGCATGGCCCGGGCGGCAGGGGCTGTGGCATGTGGGGGTGCCGCCGTCGGGCCCGATGGACCCGCGCGCGCATCGCAACGCCAACCGGCTGGTCGGCAACCCGCGCGGCACGGCGGCGCTGGAGATGACCATGGCCGGGCCGCGCCTGCGGTTCCTGGCGCCCGCGCGCGTCGCCATTGCCGGGGCCGGCATGGCGCTCACGCTGGACGGCGCGCCGGTGGCCGGCCCGGTGGTCGATGTGCCGGCGGGCGGGGTGCTGGCGGTGGGCGCGGTGCGGGGCCCGGGCCAGCGCGCGGTGCTGGCCGTGGCGGGCGGGTTCGATGTGCCGGAAATCTTCGGGTCGCGCGCCTGTTTCGCGCTGGGCCGGTTCGGCGGGCAGGCCACCGGCGCGCTGCGCACGGGCGATCTGCTGCCGATTGGCGATACGGCGGCCGCCGAGCCCGAGCCGCTGGAACCCGCGCCCCTGACCGATGACTGGGTGCTGGATGTCGTCTACGGCCCCCACGGTGCGCCCGAGTTCTTTACCGAGGCCGATATCGAGACGCTCTTCACCCACGCCTATGAGGTGCATTTCAATTCCGACCGCACCGGCGTTCGGCTGATCGGCCCGGCGCCTGACTGGGCGCGTGCCGATGGGGGCGAGGCCGGGCTGCACCCGTCGAACATCCATGACAACGCCTATGCCGTCGGTGCCATCGACTTCACCGGCGACATGCCGATCCTCTTGGGCCCCGACGGCCCCAGCCTGGGCGGTTTCGTCTGCCCGGCGGTGGTGGCCGAGGGGGACATGTGGAAACTGGGCCAGCTGCGCCCCGGAGACCGCGTGCGCTTCCGCCCCGTCGCCCGGCCCGCAGATCCGGTGGCCGACCCGGTGGCGGGGCCGGTAGCGGGCCCGGTGGCGGGCCAGGCGGCAGCGCCGGTCCATGCCCGCGCCGGCAGCCCCGTCCTGCACGCCCGCCCGGAGGCGCCGGTGCCCGTCACCTACCGCCGGCAGGGCGATGCCAACCTGCTGGTCGAATACGGCGCGATGACGCTGGATATCGGCCTGCGCCTGCGCGTGCAGCTGCTGATGGAGGCCGTGATCGCCGCCGGCCTGCCGTTCATCGACCTGACCCCCGGCATCCGCTCGCTGCAGATCCACTACGACCCGGCCCGCATATCGCGCGCCGATCTGGTGGCGGAACTGGCCGCCATCGAGGACCGCCTGGCCGATGCGGGCGCGGTTTCGGTGCCCAGCCGCACGGTGCATCTGCCGCTGTCCTGGAACGACCCGCAGGCGGTGCTGGCGATGCGCAAGTATCAGGAACTGGTGCGCCCGGATGCGCCCTGGTGCCCCTCCAACATCGACTTCATCCGCCGCATCAACGGGTTGGCGGACGAGGACGCGGTGCGCCGGATCGTCTTTGACGCCGAATATCTGGTGATGGGGCTGGGCGATGTCTATCTGGGCGCGCCGGTGGCCACGCCGGTGGACCCGCGCCACCGGCTGGTGACCACGAAATACAACCCCGCCCGCACCTGGACCCCGGAAAACGTGGTCGGCATCGGCGGGGCCTATATGTGCATCTACGGGATGGAGGGGCCGGGCGGCTATCAGCTGTTCGGCCGCACCATCCAGGTCTGGAACAGCTGGCGCCGGGTGGGGCCGTTCACGGAGGCGCCCTGGCTTCTGCGCTTCTTCGACCGCATCCGCTTCTACCCCGTCGATGCGCAGGACCTGGCCGAGGCCCGCGCGGCATTCCCTCATGGCGCCTTTCCCGTCCGGATCGAGGAGGGGCGCTTCTCCTGGGCCGAAGCCCGGCGCAGCCAGGCGGCAAAGGCCGAGAGCATCGCCGCCTTCCGCGCCACCCAGCAGGCCGCCTTTGCCGCGGAACGCGCGCGCTGGAAGGCCGCCGCGCTGGACCTCACCGCCCCGGCCGACCCCGTGGCCGCGCAGCCCCCCGCGGCGGTGCCGGCGGGCCATGCCGGGGTGGAAAGCCCGGTGCCGGGGAACCTGTGGAAATATCTGGTGGGTCCCGGCGACCGGGTAGGCATGGGCGAGCCGATCGCGATCATGGAATCGATGAAGATGGAAATCCCGGTCGAGGCCCCCGCCGCCGGCCGTGTGACCGAATTGCGCGCGCGCCCCGGCAACACCCTGCGCGCGGGCGATGTGCTGGCCGTTCTGGAGACCGATCAATGACCGACCTGCCCCCCATGCTGACCCTGCCCGCCCTGCGCGCGGCCCATGCCGCCGGCGCCACACCGCTGGATGTGGCCGAGGCGGTGATCGCCCGGCGCGCGGCACTGGCCGACCCGGCGGTGTTCATCGCCCCCGTGCCGGATGACGCCCTGCGCGCCGCCGCGGCGGCACTGATGGATGGCCCGCGCGACCTGCCGCTCTGGGGCGTGCCCTATGCGGTCAAGGACAATATCGACGTGGCGGGCATGCCCACCACCGCCGCCTGCCCGGCCTATGCCTACACGCCCGCGCGCGACGCCACCGTGGTCGCCCGGCTGCGCGCGGCCGGCGCGCTGCTGATCGGCAAGACCAATCTGGACCAGTTCGCCACCGGGCTGAACGGCACCCGCTCGCCCCATGGCGCGCCGCGCTCGGTGTTCAACGCGGACTATGTCTCGGGCGGGTCGTCCTCGGGCTCGGCGGTGGCCACGGCGGCGGGGCTTTGCGCCTTTGCGCTGGGCACCGACACGGCCGGGTCGGGCCGGGTGCCGGCGGCCTTCAACAACCTCGTCGGCATCAAGCCCACGCCGGGGCTGGTGCCCAATACCGGGGTGGTGCCGGCCTGCCTGTCGGTCGATGTGGTGACGGTCTTTGCCGGCTCGGTGGCCGATGGCGCGGCGGTGCGACGGGTGATCGAGGGCCATGATCCGGGCGATCCCTTCTCGCGCCACGCGGCCCCCGTGGGCCTGCCGCCCGCGCCGCGCCTTGGCGTGCTGGCGGGGGCCGAGCGTGAATTCTACGGCAATGCCGAGGTCGAGGCGCTTTACGACGCCGCCTGCGCCCGCGCGGAAGCCCTGGGCGCGACGCTCGTCCCCTTCGATTACGCCCCCTTCCGGCAGGCGGCGGCGCTCTTGTACGAAGGCCCCTGGGTGGCCGAGCGTCTGGCCGCGATCGAGGATTTCCTGAACGCCCGGCCCGACGCCCTGGACCCCACCGTGCGCCGCATCATCGAGGGCGCGCGGGGCATGAGCGCGGTCGATGCCTTTCGCGGCCGCTACCGGCTGGAGGCGCTGCGCCAGATCACCGCGCCGGTCTGGGATACGGTCGATGCGCTGCTTCTGCCCACCTCGCCCACCACCTGCACGGTCGATGACATGCTGGCCGACCCCATCGCCCGCAACAGCCAGTTCGGCCGCTACACGAATTTCGCCAACCTGATGGGGCTGGCGGGGATTGCCGTGCCGGCGGGCTTCGGCCCCTCGGGCTTGCCCGCCGGGGTCACGCTGATCGGCCCAGGCTTCAGCGACGAGGCACTGGTGCCCTTCGCCGCCGCGCTGCACCATGCCGCGGCCTGCGGCATGGGCGCCGACCGCGCCGCGCCGGTGCCGCAGCCGCCCGAGGCCGGGATCCCGCCGGGCATGCTGCCCATCGTCGTGGTGGGGGCGCATCTGTCCGGCATGGCCCTGAACCCTGAACTGACGGACCCCGGCGGCGTGCTGATCGGCCCCGCCACCACGGCGCCGGACTATCGGCTTTTTGCCCTGCCCGGCACGCAGCCGCCAAAACCCGGCCTGATCCGACAACCGGGCTTCACCGGCCCCGGCATCGCGGTCGAGGTCTGGGCCCTGCCCGCCGCCGCCTTCGGCCGCTTCGCCGCGCGCATCCCCGCGCCCCTTGGGCTGGGCAAGGTGCACCTGTCGGACGGGCGGGCCCTGCCGGGCTTTCTGTGCGAGGCTCATGCAACCGCAGGCGCGCAGGACATCACAACCCATGGTGGATGGCGCGCCTATCTGGGCAGC
>SKNG01000250.1 GCA_007120685.1 Paracoccaceae bacterium
CCGCAGCATCTGCTGGCGCTGGTGCTGGCGGTGCTGACCATCACCATCTGGGCCTTCCATCTGTTCAGCACCTATGTCGGCCAGGCCGAGGCCTTTACCCATCGCAGCGCCCATCTGATGCTGTTTCTGGTGGTGGCCTTCATCATGAAGCCCCTGGGCCGCAAGGACTGGCGCGACCCGCTGGTGCCCGCCTCCGCGATCGACCTGGCGCTGATCGCCGCCACGCTCTACGTCTTCTGGTATATCCGTCAGGATGTGGCGGCGCTGCAGTTGCGCGTGCTCTTCACCCGGCCGATGGATACCGCGGTCGCCCTAACCACTATCGTGCTGGTCATCGAGGCCACGCGGCGGGTGATCGGCTGGATCCTGGCGGTCATCCCCATCCTGTTCATGGCGCACACGGTCTTCGCCGAATCGATGCCCGGCCTCTTGTCCGGCCCCGGCACCAGCTGGCGGCAGATGGTGGACACGCTGTTTCTGACCACCGACGGCATTTTCGGCCTGCCGATCCAGGTCTCGGCCTCCTTCGTGGTGATTTTCGTCTTCTTCGGCGCGCTCTTGTTCCGATCCGGCGCGGGGGATTTCTTCATCAACATGGCGCTGGCGCTGACCGGGCGCTACATCGGCGGGCCGGCCAAGGCCTCGGTCGTGTCCAGCGCGATGTTCGGCACGCTTTCGGGCAGTGCCGCGGCGAATGTGGTGATCACCGGATCGTTCACCATCCCGCTGATGAAACGGCTGGGCTACAAGCCGCATTTCGCCGCCGGGGTGGAATCGGTGTCATCGCTGGGCGGGATCCTGATGCCGCCGGTGATGGGCGCGGGGGCCTTCATCCTGGCGCTGTTCATCGGCATCAGCTACTGGGACGTGGCACGCGCGGCGGCGATCCCGGCGCTGATCTATTTCGTCTCGGTCTTCGCCATGGTGCATTTCGAGGCCGCGCGCACCGGGCTGACCGCCTATACCGGCGCCCTGCCCTCGATCCGCCACACGCTGCTCACCCGCGGCTATCTGCTGATCCCGCTGGGCGCGATCATCTTCTTTCTGGCGCAGGGCTACACCGCCGCGATGGCGGGGTTCTGGAGCGTAGTCACCGTCTTTGCCGTCAGCCTGCTGCGCGCCGACACCCGGCTGAACCCGCGCAAGCTGCTCAACGCCTTCGAGGACGGGGTGGCCACGGCGGTAACCATCGTGGTGGCCTGCGCCTGCGCGGGCATCGTGATCGGCTGCATCACGCTGTCGGGCCTCGGCGCCAGCTTCTCCTCGGCGATCATCAAGGCCTCGGGCGGGGTGCTGCTGATCGCGCTTCTGCTGACCGCGCTGGCGGGCATCGTGCTGGGGCTGGGGGTCACGCCGACCATCGTCTACATCACCCTGGCGGTGCTGGTGGTGCCGGCGCTGATCGAACTGGGCGTGCACCCGTTCGCGGCGCATTTCTTCGCCTTCTACTACGGCATTCTGGGCAATATCACCCCGCCCGTGGCCATCGTCGCCTTCGCTGCTGCCGGCGTGGCGAATGCGCCGCCGATGCGCACCGCCGTCTCGGCCACGGCGACGGGGCTGGCGGCCTTCATCCTGCCCTTCATGTTCGTCTACGGCCCGGAGCTTTTGCTCGTCGGCACCTGGAACGCCATCGCGCTGGCCACGGCGACGGGGGTGGTGGCGGCGGTGATCCTGGCGGCGGCCATTCGCGGCTATCTGATTTCCCATGCCGCGATATGGGAGCGCGTGCTGCTCTTCGCCGCCGCGATGGCGCTGCTGGCGCCGGGCTTCGACAGTGATCTGACAGGGCTGGCGGTGATCGCGCTCGTGACCTTCAACCAGTGGCGCAGGCGGCCCGCCCGACCGGAGCCTGCACAATGAACCGGCGCGACGCGTTCCTTTGGCTGGCCATGCTGGCCTTCATCGGCGGGCTTTACTGGCTGCGCACCCAGCACATGATGCGCGTCGATTTCAACACGTTCTTCGCCCTGCTGATCGCCATGTCGGCGGCGGTGGTGGTCATCGCCTGGGTGGTGAAACCCCGCAACGGCGGCAGCGACGGAAACGGATGAACCAGGACCACGAAACAGGACCATGCAAAGGGAGGAAAGACCATGACGATCCTGAACCACACCCGCTGGCTTGCCGCCACGGGCCTTGCCGCCGCGCTGGCGGTGACCTCGGCGGCGGCGCAGGCGCCCGGCAACCTGCGTATCGCCACCACCTCGCCCGGGTCGCCCTGGAACATCCTGGGCGTGCAGGTCGGCGAGGCGATGCGCGAGAACCACCCCGACCTGCGCACCTCGTCGGTCTCCATCGGCGGGTCGGTGGCCAATATCGTCGCCGTGGCGCGCGGCGAGGCGCAGATGGCCTGGTCGGTCGATACGGCGGTCGAGGAAGCCTGGCACGGGCTCAACCAGTTCCCGATGGAATTCCGCAACATCCGCGCCGTGGGGCCGTTTGCCGCCGTGCCGTTGCAGGTGCAGATCCGTCAGGACAGCGCCGCGCAATCGATGACTGATCTTGCGCGCGGGGCGATTGCCGTTGGCGGGCCGGGCTGGGCCACCACCGACATGAACGAGGCGGTGATGCGGTCCTTCGGCTACAGCTATGATGACATCAACGCCCAGGGCGGGCAGGTGCATCTGGTGGGCCATGCCGACTGGGGGCCGATGCTGCAGGACCGGGTGGCCGATGCCATCCTGCACTGGGGCGGCATTCCCAGCGGCGTGACCATGGCGATGGTGGAAAACCCCGGCATCCGGGTGCTCAGCTTCACCGACGAGGAAGTGGCGCGCATCCTGGAATCGGATGTCTTCGCGCGCAGCTATGCCTTTCCGATGACATTGGCAGATGGTCTCTATGACGGCATCCCCGAGGGGGGCGCGAACACGCTGGCCTACATGAGCGTCGCCCTGGTGCATGAGGACATGGACGAGGATTTCGTCTATGAAATCACCGCCGCCATGTTCGGCGGGCTGATCGCCGGGGTCTATCAGGACGGTGTCTCGGGCTCGATGGAGAGCGTGCTGGCGATGAACGAGCAAAGCTCGGTGCCCTTCCACGCCGGCGCGGCGCGCTGGTTTGCCGAACAGGGCATCACCGTGCGCACCGAATAAAGGCCGCGCCCATGACCACGTCCCCGCCCGAAACCGCGCCCGCCATCGGTCCCGATGCCGCCTTCCGGCAGCATCTGGAGGCCGGCCGCTTCATGCTGCAGCACTGCGCCGATTGCGGCACCTGGGTCTTCCAGCCGCGTATCCTGTGCCCGGCCTGCGGCTCGGCGCGGCTGGAATGGCAATCAGCCAGCGGGCGGGGGCGCGTCCATTCCCGGGCCGTTCTGAAACAGCGGCCCGAAAAGGGCGGCGATCACGCCGTCGTCCTGGTCGATCTGGCCGAGGGCGTGCGGATGATGAGCCGCCTGCCCGACACCGCGCCCGAGGCTATCGCCATCGGCCTGCCCGTGCGCGCCCGCATCCTGACGCAGGAAAGCGGGCCGGTGGTGGTTTTCGACCCCGACCCGGAGCCGGAAGCATGAGCACGGGTCTGAGCGGCAAAGCGGCCATCGTCGGCGTCGGCACCGCGGGTTGTGGCGAGGCGCCGGGCTTTTCGGCGATGGAACTGCAGGCGCTGGCGGTGCAGGCGGCGCTGCAGGATGCCGGGCTGCAACTGGCCGATGTCGATGGCCTGTTCTGCGCCAACATGAGCCATATATTCCCCACCCTTTCCACCATCGAATACCTGGGCCTGCGCCCGCGCTGGATCGACGGCACCAATGTCGGCGGGTCGTCCTTCGTGCATCATGCGCTTTCTGCCACCATGGCGCTGCATTCGGGCCTCTGCGACGTGGCGCTGATCTGCTACGGTGCCAACAACCGCAGCGCGCAGGGCCGCATGGTGCCCCCGGCCGAACAACCGCTTTACGAGGCCCCGCACCGCCCCCGCTATCCGATGGTCGCCTATGCGCTGGCCACCTCGGCGCATATGGCCCGCTTCGGCACCACCCGCGAACAACTGGCCGAGGTGGCGGTCGCCGCCCGCGCCTGGGCCCGGCTGAACCCCGAAGCCTTCGAACGCGGACCGCTGAGCATCGATGACGTGCTGGCCTCGCGCATGGTGATGGACCCGCTCACGGTGCGCGACTGCTGCCTTCTGACCGATGGCGCCGGCGCGGTGGTGATGACCCGCGCCGACCGCGCGCGCGACATGCCGCGCCCGCCGGTCTTTTTCCTGGGCGGGGGCAGCGCCGCCTATTCCCGCGCGATCAGCGAGATGCCGGACCTGACCACCTCTGCCGCCGTCGATTCCGGCGCACGCGCCTATGCCATGGCCGGGATGGGGCCGGGCGAGATGGATGTGCTGCAACTCTATGATGCCTTCACCATCAACGTGATCCTGTTTCTGGAGGATCTGGGCTTCTGCCCCAAGGGCGAGGGCGGCGCTTTCGTGCAGGACGGGCGGCTGGCCCCCGGCGGTGCGCTGCCGGTCAACACCAATGGCGGGGGGCTCTCCTGCGTGCATCCGGGCATGTATGGCGTCTTCACCCTGATCGAGGCCACGCGCCAGCTGCGCGGCGAGGCCGGCGCGCGCCAGGTGCCGGGCGCGGCGACGGCGCTGTGCCACGGCAACGGCGGCACACTCTCGCACCAGGCCACGGCGATCCTTGGCACTTCGACCATGCTGTAGGCTGCAACCGGCGGGCGGCGCGTTCCGGCACAGGCGGCGGCGGTTGGCAAGAATCGGCTGGCAGTGCCCGCCGCTTGCCGCTACGCTCGCCCCGAGGACAGTGTGCAAGGGGAGATAGGCTTATGCGCATGGTAAAAAAACTGGCGGCCGGCGCCGCGCTGGCTGCGGGCCTTGCCCTGGCAGGCTGCATCGACATGGAGATGGATACCGCCATCCTCGGCCCGGATCAGGCGCGCATCAGCGGCTTTGCCCAGGTGCAGCGCGGCATGCTGGACATGATGGGCGGCCCCGACGGGTTCTGCGACGAAGATGAAGGCACGCTGGAAATGACCGACGAATACGCCCGCTGCAACATGCTGTTCGAAGGCAGCTTTGACGAGGTCTTCGAGCCCAGCACGGACGGAGAGCCCGTTCCCACCGCTACCGATCTGGGTGATGGCACCGTGCATGTGACCTTCCCGCTAGGCGATCTGACCGCCGAGATGGAAGAGATGCGGGCCGAGCCCGAGATGCTGGCCATGTTCCGCCCGATGATGGAAGGCCATGGCATCACCTTCAGCATTTCCGGGCGCGAGATCGTGTCCAGCAACGCCACCATTTCGGATGACGGCACCCGAGCCTCGATCAGCTTCGCGCTGACCGACCTGCTGGAAGAAGACCCGGGCCTGCCCGAGGTGTTCGAGGCGGTGGTGCGTTACTGACCCTGCGCCTTTGGCAGTCCCGGCCACGGGGCTGCCAGCCAGCACCTGCCGTCAGCCCGCAGACCCGTTCCCTGCGGCCCCGTTCCCTGCGGCCCCGCCCACGGTGGAACCGGCTATCGTCTTTTCCGCCATTGCCCGCAGCGCGGCGCCGATACGGGCAAAGGAGTCGCGCGCGCCTTTGGCCATGTGCCGGGCGCGCAGATAGCCATGCACCAGCCCCGGTTCCTCGGTCAGCGCCACCGGCACGCCCGCCTCGGCCAGCCGTGCCGCGTATTCCACCCCGTCCGAGGCCAACGGGTCGCATTCAGCGGTAAAGATCGCCGTCGGCGGCAGATGGTCGAACCGGCCCGCCGCCAGCGGCGCGGCGGTCGGATCGTCGTGCCCGGAATGTCCCTCGGCAAAGCGGATCGTAGCATAGCTTTCCACATCCTCGCGCGTCAGCATCGGCGCGTGGGCATGGCGCGTGTAGCTGGGCAGGCCCAGGCCGCCGCCCAGCCCGGGATAGATCAGCACCTGCCCGGCGATCCCCGCGCCCGGCAAATGCCCGGCCACGGCGGCAGCCAGATTGCCCCCGGCGCTGTCGCCGGCCAACAGCTTCGGCCCCGTCACCGCACGCACCACCGCGCAGGCATCGTCAAAGGCAGCCGGGTGGCGGTGCTCCGGCGAAAGCCGGTAATCGACGGCCATCAGCCGCACCCCCGCCGCCTCGGCCAGTTCGGCGCAGATCGCATCATGGCTCTCCAGCCCGCCGACGACGAAGCCGCCGCCGTGGAAATACACCACCGCCACCCCGTCCCGGCAGCGCGCCGGCGTGTAGACGCGGCAGGGCACCCCGCCCAGCGCGTGGTCCCTGGCCGTCACGCCCGGCGGATAGGGCCGGTCGAAGAGCCGGCACATCGCATCATAGAATGCGCGCTGCCCGGCCGCATCCATCTGCGCGGCATCGGGCGGAAAGGCGGCCTCGGTCTGCGCGATGAAGGCGCGCATGTCCTCGGCCAGCCAGCCATAATCGCGTATCGGCTCCATGCTGCCCATCCCGGCGCGCTCAGTTCCCCGGCAACAGCTTGCCCGGGTTCATCACGCCGTCAGGGTCCAGCGCGGCCTTGATCGCCGCCATCACCTGCCAGCCCTCGCCATGCTCGGCGTCCATGTATTTCAGCTTGCCCATGCCGATGCCATGCTCGCCGGACACCGTGCCGCCCAGCCGCAAGGCGCGCTCGGCCATATTCGCGGCCAGCTTCATCGCCACCGCCCATTCGGCCGCATCGCCTTCTTTCGGCAGTAGCAGCGCATGGAAATTGCCGTCGCCGACATGGCCCACGATGGGCCCGGGGATGCCGGCGGCGGCGATCTCGGCCGCCGTCTCCTCCACCGCCTCGGCCAGGCGCGAGATCGGCACGCAGATATCGGTGGTGACGGGCG
>SKNG01000044.1 GCA_007120685.1 Paracoccaceae bacterium
CGATCACGCCGACGCTCAGCCCGAGGAAGTCGAAGATCGGGCGCAGTTCCTCGGCGTCGCGGGCGGCGAGGTAATCGTTCACCGTGACCACATGCACCGGCATGCCCGACAGCGCCGCCACCACGGCCGCAGGCGCGGCGGTCAGTGTCTTGCCCTCGCCGGTGGCCATTTCGACCATGCGCCCGGCATGCAGCGCCAGCGCGCCCATGATCTGCACCTTGTAATGCGTTTTGCCGATGGTCCGGGCGCTGACCTCGCGCACTACGGCAAAGGCGCGTTCCAGCGCGGCACGGTCGCGGGGGCGCGCGAGCAGCCGACCGCGCAGCCGGGTCGCCTCGGCGCGTAGCGCATCATCGTCAAGCGCGGCCATCTCCGGTTCCAGCGCCAGCACCCGGTCGGCCTGCCGCGCGATCCGCGCCCGCGTCAGCGGCAGGCGGCTGATCAGCCAGCCCATGCGCCGCTCCAGCCAGCGGTCGACGAAGTTCGAGACCGGATCGGCCAGTTCCGGGTAAGGGGCAGTGCCCAGAGGCAACCGACCGAACCCCAGAAGACCCTGCACCTCGGTCATGTCAGGCCCCGAAATGGCGCAGCAACAACTGCCGCGCACGACGCCAGATCTGTGCAGCGGCAGGCTCAAAGCCATGCTCGAACCGCACGGTGACGCGGGTGCCGAAGGCAGCACCGGCCAGCGCTTCGGGCAGGGCGAGGTCATAGAGGAATACCGGGTTCAGGACCCGCAACCCCTCGGGATCGGCGGGATCGGTCAGAAAGCGCCCGCCAGCCGCGCGCGCAAGCGCGGGCGCAGGCAACTGGTCCATCGCACCGGGCACTTCGCGGATCAGGCGAACCTCGTGGCGGTCTTCCAGGTGGCCCGCGAGCTTCAGTTCCACCCGGGTCAGCCGCTCGCGCACCAGCACATTGTCCTGCTGGGTGACAGCGACGCGGACATGTTCGGCATGGGGCGGCAGCACCACGCCAATCACCTCGCCCTCGGTCACATGGCGGCCCAGCAGGCTTTCGGGCGGCAGCGCGGGCTCGAAACGGCCCGAAAGCGGGGCGCGCACAATCAGCGCCGCGCCGCGCGCGCGCTCTCGGTCCAGTTCGGCCAAGGCGTCGTCCAGTTGCAGCCGGGCGACTTCGGCCTCGGACCGGTCGGTGACGGACAGCGCCGTCAGCCTGCGGCGAAATTCCTCGGCGCGCCAGTCCAGCGCAGCAAGGCGCGCGTCCAGCGTCGGCTCGGCCAGCAGGGCAAGCGGCGTCTCGCCCTCGACCATCGTGCCCCGAGGCACGGCCACATCGGCAATGAAACCGGCCGTGCGCGCCCGCACCCAGGCCTCGTCCGGCAGCCAGACGACGCCCTCGGAATCGGTGCGCAGCGGCAGCGGCAGAAAAAGCGCCAGCCCCACCGCGACAGCAATGCTGCCAAAGGTCAGCCCCACCGCCCGGCGGCGCACCTTGCGCAGCTTGGGCGCAGTGACGACATGGCGCAGGTTCTTGGCGATGGGCTTGACCAGCGCGTTGAAGACAGCCCAAAGCGCGACAATCACGCCCAGGATGAAGGCGTGCGCCGAGACATAGAGCGCGATGCCCACCATGATCACCAGCCGGTAGACATAGGAAGCCGGGGCGTAGACAAGAAACCAGGCCTTCTCACCCGGTGTGGCCGGGTCGGGCTTGATGTTGCGGGCGGCGAAGACGTAGCGCTGCACCAGCCAGCCCCAGTATTTGTTCGCGCGCGGGCCAAGGTTCGGGCTTTCGATCAGGTCGGACAACACATAATAGCCGTCGAATTTCAGCAGCGGGTTGCCATTGAACAGGACTGTGGAGATGCCGCCTATGATCACCATGTTCCAGGCCAGCGCGCTCAGCAGGCCCGGCTCCACCGAGGCCCAGACCATCATCGCCAGCGCCGCCACGAAGGTCTCGGCGAAGATTCCGCCTGAAGCGACTGCGGCCCGGTCCCATTTCGACCGGAATGCCCCGGCCGACGACGCATCCACATAGGGAACCGGGAAGAACACCAGAAGCATGATGCCCATTTCCCGGATCTCGCCGCCGCGCGCCTTGGCGATATAGCCATGGGCCAGTTCGTGGATTGCCTTGATCACCGGGTAGGCGATGGCCATGATCAGCATATTGTGGAACGACAGCAGTTGATCGCCAATATTATGGGTAAAGCGATTCCAGTTCACCGCCGCGATGGCCAGCCCCGCAAGCACCACCAGAACCCACAGCACCAGCCCGAACCAGCCCGTCAGCGGCCGGACCCAGGGCAGCGTCACGGTCAGGAAGCGGTCGGGATCCCAAAGCGGGATGCGGAAGCTGACAGGGTTGGTCAGGTTCTGCTTCAGCAATTGTCGCGACTGGCGGTTGTAGCGTTCCAGCAACTCGGTGATGTCCGGCGAGGTGGCATACTGGATCAGGTCGTTCTGATGCAACCGCGACAAAAGCTGGATGACCTCGTCCTGACTGGGTGCCTCGGCCTCGTGGGTCTCGGCCACCCCCTGCCAGACCGCATCGACAGTGCGGGTTCCGTCGAACTGTCCGATCAGCATCCAGGCCGCTGGGGTGAAACGGTGGGTCCGGCCGGTCGCGTGGTCGTAAATCACATACCACGACTGCCCGCGATATCGGTGGCGCGAAACCTTCACATGCGACCGCAACCGCGGCGTAAGCTTCGCGACCCGGTACCAGATGGTGGAAAGATAGGCCTCGTCGCTCATCTCCGCCTCAAGGCTGCCAGGTCCAGGCGGTGTGGCGTATCCAGTCGATCAGGCGGCGGGTCCAGATCCACGACAGCAGCGCCTCGCCAGCGTCGATCTTGGCCACACCCTCCATGCCGGGGCGCAGACCGGGCTGGAGTGCGTCGAGTTCCGCCTCCAGCCGGAAACTGTTGATCCCCTCGCGCGGCTCGGCCAGCGGGGTGATCCGCGTCAGCGTGATCGGCAGCCCGTCGGTGGGATGGCCCGCCAGCACCAGTTGGCCGGACAGGCCCTCGGAGACATGGCGCAGGTCGCGTTCCTCCAGCCAGATATCCACCCGGAAGTCGCCCATTGGCGCCACCTCGAACAGCAACTCGCCCGTCTGCACCGGCGCGCCAAGCCGCTGAGTCAGGTCACCCGCGACGATCACTCCGTCAATGGGCGCAAGGATTCGCGTCCGCGCCAGCTTGCCCTCTGTCAGGTCCAGTTGCGCCCTTGCCTGGGCAATCTGAGCCTCCAGCAGCGCGATCTGTGTCCGGTCGGACCGCGCAAGCGCCTCGCGCGATTGCGCGGTCAGGCGGTCCACCTCGGAGCGCCAGCGTAGTTGCTCCAGCCGCAGATCCGTATCGTCCAGCCGCGCCAGCACATCGCCCGCCACAACTACGTCCCCCGCGCGCAGCGGCGCGGCATCGATATAGCCGGAAAACGGGGCCACAGCGGCGCGCTGCACTGTGCCCTTCAAGGCCGCCTCGGCCTGCACCCGGAACGGGGCCTTGACTGTTGCCGCCGCCACACCCAGCGCAATCAGCGCCAGCGCCAGCAGCTTCCAGCTCAGCCGCCGCGGCCCCAGCAGGATGCCCAGCACATGCATCGTTCCGTCGATGATCACCCCGCCCACCCAGCGGCGGTTGCGGCGCTTCAACTCCAGCACCGGGCCGACCAGTGCCGCCACCGCTTCTGCCACCATGCGATCATCTTGGGTGAAAGGGGTGTCACGTCGGCGCAACACAGTCAGCGCACCGACGGTTCCGGCCTCGTCGGGAAGCGCCACAGTCAGCACATGGCGCACGGCACTGCCCCGAACCAGATCTTCATGCGCAACCGCGATGGCCCGGGCGGTGCTTTCCAGCGGCGGCTCTGCCACTGTTCCGGATTGGTCGAACGCCTCTTCCATCGCCGCTTCCAGCGCCTCGGCGAAGGCCGAACGCTTGCGGAACCAGGCTGTGTGGGACAGCGACAACAGACGGATGCGGGGTGCGGTGCGTGCGCCTTTCAGCATCCCAATGGCAACCTGATCGGCATTCAGCACAGATTGCAGTTCATTGGCCACAGCCATCGCGGCGGCTTCGGGGCGGCGGTGCTCGGTCATTGCGGCAAGGATATCGAGCGCGATACCTGCGCGGGCCAGGCGACCGGCTTCATCGCCGGCCTTCGCTTCCCACAGCCGGGCCGCCAGCCAGCCGGCTGACCAGTGAAGTTCGCGCAGCGTCGCTTGCAGCGCGCGCGGATCAGTGCCGACGATGTCCAGCACGACCACAACCGCCACCGGCTCGCCTTCGCGCCGGATGGGATAGGCGATGCGGCTTGCGCCCACACCGTCCTCCGCGGCCGGGTCGGTTTCGGAGCTCGGTCGGCCCGATGCCAGGCTCTTCTCGGCGACGCCTTGCAGAACAGACAGATCGTGTCGCGGGTCGGGCACCACCGCGCGGGGCGTGAAGGCCCCGATCTTGTGGTCGGCCTCCAGGACCGCACCCAGACGCACGCCGTCCAGCCGGTTGACCAGCAACGCTAGCCACGCGGTCAAGAACCCGGCCTCGCCCCGCGCATTGGCGAAGGCCGCCCAGAGGCTGGAGTCGAGGCTGAACACCTCTGGCCCGGATTGCTGCGCGGCGGCGGCAGTGGCGGGGCGGTTCTGGATCAAGCGTCCGCCCCCCCAGACTGCCCCGGTGCCCGCGGTCTCATCCGTCCAGCTTGCCGTAGCGGGACTCGTGTTCCTCGATCAGGCGCACCATCATGTCGCGCACCCGCTTGGCGGCATGGGGCGACATGACGATGCGATGCTGCAGTTGCACCTCCAGCCGGTCGCGCCCCAGATCCCAGGTGGAATTGACGCCGAAATTCAGCACCACTTCCTCGCGGGTCGATGAGCCGTTACAGACGTTGCAATAACTGCTTTTGAGTTGTGTGGTATCGAATTTCACCTGATTGGCCCGCGCCGTAGCCGCGGCGCCCTGAGCATCGCCCTTGAGCGGAGTTGCCGCGGCCTGACCGCTGCGTTCGACACCATCCGGGCCAGTGTTGACACCAGCCACCCCGGGAGGAGTGGCCTCTGGAGTATTGGCCATTGGAACCCTCGTTCTTGCGATACGTCTACGCGTCAGTCACTCCGCCGCCACATCTGGCTTGACATTCCAGCGCATCGAACGCGGTGAAGGATACGCAGGCGTCGGTGTTTCTGTCAAGTCTGCGTCAGCCTCTGTCAGCATCAGGTCTATCCCGTCGACACGGACCGCCGTCAGCCGTACCAGCCCGCCCCGGCGGACGCCCATACCCGTTCCTGTAACGCGTCGCATCAGCGCAAGACTCGCCAGAATGAATGCCCCCTGCGCCACGCCCTCCACAGCCGACAGGTGCAATTCGGCTGTACCTTCGGACAGGTGGATCAACCGTGCCTCGACCCCCGGCATTCCCGGCGCAGCGCCAGCAAGCTCCAGCGCGGCCGCGTCATAGGTGAAGCGCAGGACCATGCTGCCAGCCGCCGCGATCCCGCTCGCGCGCAGCGCCAGCAAACCGTCAGGCAACAGATCGGGATAGATCGCACCGGGATGGTGAACCTCGGCGCCGAACAGATCGAGGCTGAGATTGATCGCCGCATCGGCCACTTCCCCCAGTTCCCGGCCAGCATCGACCAGATGCATCGGCTTTGGTGGCAGCAGCGTATCGGCATCAGCCCGCAGTGCTGATCCACCGGTCAGCGGCGCACAGACATCGGCACCATTGATCGCCAGCACCGTCAGCAACAGATCGGCCTCGGCCAGCCCGCCAGTGGCAAGCAATTCGGAGCGCACAGTCAGCGTCAACAGGTCCAGCACCCCTGCAGGCAGATCGGTCTGGCTACGCAGCGTCAGTCGCAAAACGGTTCTGTCGTCGGCTTCGGAACGGTCCGAGGTGAGCGTCGCCCCTTCGGGCACCCGCACACCGAGATCAACGCCCAGAAGTTCCAGGGCCTGGGTGCGCCAGCTTATCGAAATGATGATTTCGCGCACGCCGCCGCGGCTTTCAAAGATCATCGGCAACCGCGCCAGCGAGGACATGCTGGATTCTCCGGCCTGAAATGTGCCGAAGCGCAGCGCCCGCGGTGCCAGGCAGAACGGATCGGCCAGCGGGCGTGAGCCAAGCCGCGAGGCTGCAGGCGTCGGGCCGATCGGCTCGATCCGGATAGGCGCAAGGCGCGGCGGGTCGACCGGGTCCAGCTTCTCCGGGCGAGCGGTCACAACACGCGGAACCTCGGGCACAGGGGCAGTGCTCGCCGGTGCCCCGGTCTCGCTGACAGTGATCGCAAACGAGACCTGATCGCTAAGCCCGGTATCGTCAGTGACCTGAAGCGTCACCATGCTGCGGCCCAGTACCCCACCGCTATCGCCGGTGATGGCACCAGTGCGGGCATCCACATTTATCCACTCCGGTCCCGCAACCATGACAAAGCTCAGCCGTTCGGCGGGCGTGTCGCGGTCGGTGACGCTGGGCAGAATTCTGATCTGCGTGCCCTGTTCGATCAGCATGTCGCGGATGCTGGCGAATACTGGCGGGGTACGCACTGTCACAAGGAAGCTGCCGCTATCTGACAGGTCGTCGGCATCCACAACTCCCACGGTCAGCGTATAGACACCGGCGGCGTCGGCCGTATCGCCGGTAACGCGGCCGGTGACCCGGTCGATCACTGCCCAGCCATGGCCGTCCAGCAGCTTGAACCGCAGCGCCGCATCGTCGCCATCGGGGTCGGTCGCAGTGGCCTGAACGTCCAGCAGATCACCGGCGATCAGGATCGCCTCGGGCGGCAGCGTCAGCACGGGTGCTGCCAGCAC
>SKNG01000438.1 GCA_007120685.1 Paracoccaceae bacterium
CCCGGTTTCACGGCGGCGGGCGCGGCGCCGAGGGGCGGCTGGAAAAGGCGCTGGCCGAAGCCGGCGTGATACCACAGCGCCGACGCCACCGGCTGGCCCGGGCCTGGGACGCGGGGTTGCACATGGGCTATGCGCGGCTGCAGGCCGGCCGGGTCAGCATGATCGTCGATGCCGCCGCGCCGCTGCTGGGGGCGGGATCGCGCAACGCCCATGCCTCGACGCTGGCGTTCGAGCTGACCTCTAACCGGCGCCCGGTGGTGGTCAACTGCGGTCCGGGCGGCAGTTTCGGGGTGGAATGGGAACGCGCCGGGCGGGCGACGCTGTCGCATTCCACCCTGTCGGTCGATGGCTGGTCCTCGGCGCGCTTTGCCCAGGGTGGACGCGCCGCCCGCGAGGCGTTGACCGACGGGCCCAAGACGGTCGAGATACACCGCACCGACGAACCCCACGCCAGCGCGCTGTTGCTCAGCCATGACGGCTATGTGCCCAGCCATGGCCTGACCCATGTGCGCAGCCTTGATTTGTCCGCCGATGGCCGCGCGCTTCTGGGCGAGGACCGGCTGGTGGTGCTGGACCCCGCGCATCGCGCCCGGTTCCGCCAGATGCTGGCCGAGACCGACACCGGCATCCGTTTCGCGCTGCGCTTCCATCTGCACCCGGAAGCCGATGCCTCGCTTGACATGAACGGCGCGGCGGTCTCGGTGGCGCTGCCCTCGGGCGAGATCTGGGTGCTGCGCTTCGACGGGCCGGGGGTTTTGTCGCTGGAGCCGTCGGTTCTACTGGAACCCGGCCGCCCGGCCCCGCGCGCCAGCCGGCAGATCGTCATCCGCGCCGCCATCCGGCAGGAAAGCGCCCAGATCAACTGGACACTGGCCAAGGCACAGTATACCCCGCTGGCGATCCGCGACATCGGGCGCGACGATCCGCTGCACCTGCCCGAACCGCTGGTATCGGACAACTGACAACAGCCACCGGACCCCATCCATGACCGACACAGCCCCCGTGCGCCGCGCGCTGATCTCCGTATCCGACAAGACCGGGCTGACCGAACTGGCCCAGGCACTGGCCGCGCGGGGGGTGGAACTGGTATCGACCGGCGGCACCGCCAAGGCGCTGCGCGAAGCCGGGCTGGCGGTGCGCGACGTGGCCGATCTGACGGGGTTTCCGGAAATGATGGATGGCCGCGTCAAGACCCTGCACCCGATGGTGCATGGCGGGCTGCTGGCGCTGCGCGACGATGCGGCGCATGTGCAGGCGATGGAAACCCACGGGATCGCGCCCATCGACCTCTTGGTGGTCAACCTCTATCCGTTCGAAGCGACGGTGGCGCGCGGCGCGGGCTACGCCGAGGCGGTGGAGAACATCGACATCGGCGGCCCGGCGATGATCCGCGCGGCGGCCAAGAACCACGCCCATGTCGCCGTGGTGACGGACCCCGAGGATTACGCCCCGCTGCTGGCCGAACTGGATGCCCACGCCGGCACCCGGCTGGCCTTCCGCCAGCATCTGGCGCAGGTCGCCTATGCGCGCACAGCGGCCTATGACGCCGCCGTTTCCACCTGGATGGCCGGCGCCATCGGCCAGACCACGCCCCGCCGCCGCGCCTTTGCCGGCACCCTGGCCCAGGGCCTGCGCTATGGCGAGAACCCGCATCAGGGGGCGGCCTTCTATACCGATGGCTCGGGCCGCGCCGGGGTGGCGACGGCGACCCAGCATCAGGGCAAGGCGTTGAGCTACAACAACATCAACGACACCGATGCGGCCTTTGAACTGGCCAGCGAATTCCTGCCCGCCGAGGGGCCGGCCTGCGTGATCGTCAAGCACGCCAATCCCTGTGGCGTCGCCCGGGCCGGGACGCTGGAAGCCGCCTACCGCGCGGCCTTCGACTGCGACCGGACCTCGGCCTTCGGCGGCATCGTGGCGCTGAACATGAAGCTGGATCTGGCCACGGCGCAGGCAATCACCGAGATCTTCACGGAGGTCGTCATCGCGCCGGGCGCCGACGAGGCCGCGATCGCCCATTTCGCCGCCAAACCCAACCTGCGCCTGCTGACCACGCCCGGCCTGCCCAACCCGCGCGACGCCGGGCAGATGTTCCGGCAGGTATCCGGCGGGTTTCTGGTGCAGGACCGCGACGCGGCGATGATCGGGCCGGGCGACCTGACGGTGGTGACAAAGCGTGCGCCCACCCAGGCCGAACTGGCCGATCTGCTGTTCGCCTGGAAGGTCGCCAAGCATGTGAAATCCAATGCCATCGTCTATACGAAGGGCGGCGCCACGGTGGGCATCGGCGCGGGACAGATGAGCCGCGTGGACAGCACCCGCATCGCCGCGCGCAAGGCGCAGGACATGGCCCAGGCGCTGGGGCTGTCCAGCACCCTGACGCAGGGCTCGGTCGTGGCCTCGGATGCCTTCTTCCCCTTCCCCGACGGACTTCTGACCGCCGCACAGGCCGGCGCCACCGCCATCATCCAGCCCGGCGGCTCGGTCCGCGACGACGAGGTGATCGCGGCCGCGGATGAGGCCGGGCTGGCCATGGTCTTCACCGGGCAGCGGCATTTCCGGCACTGACATGCGGCTGGCGACCATCCTCGCGCTGTCCATCATTGCCATCGACCAGGCGTCGAAATGGTTCGTGGTGGTAGGGCTGCGGCTGGACGAGCGGCTGTTCATCGAGGTCATCCCCGGCATCTTCAACCTGACCATGGCATGGAACCGCGGCATCAACTTCGGCCTCTTCGCGTCCGATTCCGAGGCCGCGCGCTGGGGGCTGATCGCACTGGCGCTGGCGATCTGCACCTGGATCTGGATCTGGGCGCGGCGCGAGCTGGGCAATACCTGGATGCAGGCTTCGGCCGGGGTGCTGGTGGGCGGCGCGCTGGGCAATGTCATCGACCGGCTGGTCTGGGGCGCGGTGGCTGATTTCATCAATGTGACCTGCTGCGGCATCGCCAATCCCTATGCGTTCAACGTCGCCGATGCCGCCATCTTCATCGGCGCCATCGGGCTGATCCTGTTCGCCGGCCGAAAAACCCCCCGTGACGGCACCGGCGATCCGGGATAAGAACGGGGTGAAGAACCGGAGCGTTGGGCGATGCGTGCATTCATTCTGACAGGGCTGGCGGCGGCCATGCTGGCGGGCTGCGCCGCTGATGGCGACCCGCGGCTGATGAATATCGGCGCCCAGCGCAGCCCCGACGAATTCGCCATCCTGCCGACCGAGCCGCTGCAGTCCCCGCCGGATTTCCAAACCCTGCCCACCCCCACTCCCGGCGGGCGCAACCTGGTGGACCCGGACCCGCGGGCGGAGGCGGTGGCGGCGCTGGGCGGCCGCGTTTCGGCCGAACGCACGGGCGGGATTCCGGCGGCCGATGCGGCGCTGGTGCGTCACGCCGCACGCCGGGGCACGCAGGAAGATATCCGCGAGACGCTGGCCGCCGAGGACCTGGAACACCGCCGCCGCAATCGGGGGCGGATTCTGGAACGGGCCTTTGGCGTGAATGTCTACAACCGCGCCTATCAGCGCCAGGCGCTGGACCGGCACGCCGAGCTTGACCGCTGGCGCCAGGCCGGGGCGCGCACGCCAACCGCCCCGCCCCGGGCGGACTGAACCGCGCCTCCCCCGCTATCCTGAGCCGGAATCACGACTGCGCCATCCTGCTTGCATCCCCTGCCGCCGAGCGTAATTCGCAAACAGGATGAAGGATTAGTCGAGGTGCCGATGCTGTCTTCTCTTCGTGCCGCCGGTCTGTCGGTGCTTTGCGCCGCCCTGCTGGCCATTGGCCATGCTGGCCCCGCCGCCGCCGTCACCGCCCCGGATCTGCCGGATCCGGTGGAGTTTACGCTCGATAACGGGCTGCAGGTGGTGGTGATCGAAGACCACCGCGCCCCCGTGGTCACACAGATGATCTGGTATCGCGTGGGGTCCGCCGACGATCCGGTGGGCCTGTCCGGCATGGCGCATTACGTCGAACACCTGATGTTCATGGCCACCGAAACCCGCCCCGAGGGCACATTCGATGCCACGCTGCGCCAGCAGGGGGCGCGCTACAACGCCTTCACCTCGCATGATTTCACGGCCTATTACCAGCGCCTTGCCGCCGACCGGCTGGAGATGGCGATGGAACTGGAGGCCGACCGCATGGCCAACCTGCGCCCTGACCTGTCCACCTGGGAGCGCGAGCGCAGCGTGATCCTGGAAGAACGCGGACAGGTGCTGGAAAGCAACCCGCAGCGCGTGCTGTCCGAACAGATGCGCGCTGCGCTGTTTCGCCACCACCCTTACGGCATTCACCCGCTGGGCTGGCGGCATGAGATGGAACTCTTGGACGCCGACAGCGCCACCGAATTCTGGCAGCGCCACTACGGGCCCAACAACGCTGTCCTGATCGTTGCCGGCGCCGTCGATGCCGAGGCGGTGCGCGCCATGGCCGAGCGCCATTTCGGCCCCATTCCGCCCAACCCCGCCATCACCGAACGTCAGCGGCGGGCGGAACCGCCGCAACTGGCCGAACGCCGCCTGACGCTGGTGGACGAGCGCGTGGCCCGTCCCAGCATGATGCGCATGTATCTGGCCCCGACCCGCCGCGCCGGCGATCAGGCCGAGGCCGCAGCCTTTCAGGTGCTGGCCATGCTGCTGGGCGGCAGTGCCCGCACAGCCGTCCTGCCCCGCGCGCTGGTGCGCGAACGGGGTGTCGCCGAAGCGGCCTGGGCCGGGTTCAACGGCACGGCGCTGGATCATGGCACCTTCTCGCTGGGCCTGACCCCGGCCGAGGGGCACAGCCTGCAGGAAGCCGAGGACGCGCTGGATGCGGTGCTGGCCGGTTTCATCGAAAACGGCGTGGATGTCGATCAACTGGAACGCGCGCAGGTGCGGATCCGGGGCTGGGCGATCTACGGGCTGGACGATCAGGAAAGCCGCGCCAACTGGATCGGCTCAGCCCTGACCACGGGCCTGACGCTGCAGGACGAACAGGACTGGATCGACATCCTGCTGGCCGTCACCGAGGAAGACATCATCGCCGCGGCGCGCGCGCTGGATCGCCGCGCCTCGGTCACCGGCTGGCTGGTGCCGGAGCCAGAGCCGGAGCAGGAAGGAGAGCCGTCATGACCGCGCTGAGCCGCATTGTCGCCGCCGGGCTGGTGGCCCTGCCGCTGCTGGCCCTGCCGGCGCGGGCCGAGATCGACATCCAGGCCGTTACCACCCCCGGCGGCATCGACGCCTGGCTGGTAGAGGAAAGCGCCATCCCCTTCGTCGCCATCGAAGTGGTCTTCGCCGGCGGCGCGGCGCTGGAGACGCCGGAAACGGCGGGCGCCGTGGCGCTGATGAGCACGCTTCTGTCCGAGGGTTCGGGCGATCTGGACGCGCAGGCCATGGCCGAGGCGACGGAACGGCTGGCCGCCGGGATCAGCTTCGATTCCGGCCGTGATTCGGTACGGTTGTCGATCCGCGCGCTGTCGGAAAACCGCGATCAGGTGATCGATCTGGCCCGGCTGGCGCTGATGGAGCCGCGCTTTGACGCCGACACCTTCGAGCGCGAACGCGCCCGCACCCTGTCCGGCCTGCAACGCGACGCGCGCAACCCCAACGCCATTGCCGCCCGCCGCTTTGCCGAAACCGCGTTTCAGGATCATCCCTATGCCCTGCCCGTGGCCGGCACGCCAGAGAGCGTGGCAAGCCTTGGCATCGACGACCTGCGCGATGCCCACCGCACCGCCATCGCGCGCGACCGGGTGCATGTGGGGGTAGCTGGCGATATCTCGGCCGAGGAACTGGCGCCGCTTCTGGACCGTCTGCTGGGCGATCTGCCGGCCGAGGGCGGCGCGCTGCCCGGCCGCGCCGAATTCGCCGCGCCGCCGGGCGTGCAGGCCATCGACTTTCCCGGCCCGCAATCGCTGATCTTCTTCGGCCATGCCGGCATCCCGCGCGATGACCCGGATTTCCTGACCGCCTTTGTGATCAACGACCTTTTCGGCAGCGGCCGTTTCGGCACCCGCCTGATGCGCGAATTGCGCGAGACGCGCGGGCTGACCTATGGCGTCGGCACCGGCCTGTCGGCGATGGCGCTGGGCGAGGCGTTTCAGGGCCGGGTTTCTACCGACAACGCCAATGCGGGCGAGGTGATCGAGTTGCTGCGCGCCGAATGGGAATGGCTGGCCGGCGGTGGCATTACGCAGGACGATCTGGAGGCGGCACAGACCTTCCTGACCGGCTCCTACCCGCTGCGCTTCGACGGCAATGCCTCGATTGCCGAGATCCTCGCCTCGATGCAGTTTCAGGGTTTCGACATCGATTACGTGAATGTGCGCAACGACCGGGTCATGGCGCTGACGCTGGAAGATATCCACCGTGTCGCCGCCCGCCTGGCCCAGCCTGAAGCGCTGCATTTCGTCGTCGTCGGCCAGCCGCAAGGGCTGGAGGATGCGGGGCTGTAAGCCGCCGGGGCCGGGCGGGAAAACGCGCGTTCGAACGCGCGTGTCACGGCCCTTCGAAGGGCCGTTTTCGCCACCCGGGTAATCCGCTCAGGGCAGTTCCGCCGACGGGATCACCGGAAAGAACATGCCGCCAGACCACAGGCCGAACCAGCGCGCGCCCTCGTGATCCTCATGCGCGCCCAGATCGACCAGCCGGTAGAAGCTCTTTCGGTCGATCAGCGCCTCCAGCCCGGCGCGGATCATCACGTAAGGAGAGGGCTCGCCGGTCTCGGCATCCCGCACCACGCGGATCGGGTGGTCCGGCCCGGCCGTGGCATAGTCGCCGACATTGGTCTGAAAGGTCAG
>SKNG01000311.1 GCA_007120685.1 Paracoccaceae bacterium
CACTGCGGCCGAGGAACTGGCCGCCGCAGCCGCAGCCGCGGCCGAAGAAGCCGCAGCACCCGCCGGCCCGCGGCTTGCCGCGCCGGCGCCGGCGAGAGTGCGCCGGGTGGTGGTGGGCCCGTCGGCCTATCTGGACCCCGGCGCGCTGGAACAGGTTGCGCGCGGGCTGGAGGCGCGACGGCTGACCACGGCGCAGCTGGACCAGCTTACCGCCGCCTTCGACGCGCTTTATGACGAGCGCGGCATCGCGCTGGCGCAGACCGTGGTGCGGCGGGTCGATGCGGCGGGCGGCACGGTGGAGCTGGGGTTCATGGAGGCCCGCATCGACCGGCTGACGGTGCTGGGGCGCCTCGCCTCGCCGGAACGCTATGCCGCGCTGATCGGGTTGGAAGCCGGCGATCTGGCCGACACGAGGGTGCTGGAGGAACGGCTGTTGCGGCTGGCGCTGCTGTCCGGCGTGCGCAGCACGGTCGATTTCAGCCCCGGCGCGGCGCCCGGCGAAACCACGCTGACGGTCACGATGGAAGAGCCGCCGCGCCATCAGGGCAGCGTGACGCTGGATACCCACGGCACCGACGCCACCGGCCGCTACCGCGCCACGCTGACCTTTTCCGATGCCTCGCTCACCGGGCGGCTGGACCGGCTGGGCGCCTCGCTGACGCTGGCCGAGGGGCTGGTCTCTGGCGCGCTGAGCTACAACCGGCCGGTGGGGCTGGAGGGCACGCAGGTCTTCGGTCTGCTGACCGGCGAGCGTAGCCGCAACATCACCGGCCCGGCCGTGCGCGGCGGCAACGCGCTGGCTGAGTTCGGCCTGTCGCACCCGGTGGTGCTGCGCGCCGAGCGACAGATTTTCCTGCGCGGGTCGATCTTTGCCTTTGGCGAGCGGCGCCGCACGGCGGGCGTGCCAACCACCCGCCAAACCGGCTTCGGCGCCACATTGGGCGGCAGCATTGCGGCCGAGACCGGCGGCATGAACCTGTCGCTGGACACCACCCTGCGCCTGATCCGCTGGAGCGACCGGGTGCTGGGCCTGAGCGGCCTGACCACCGCCTATCTGACGCTGGAAGGCGCGGCGCTGATCCCGCTGGGGGGCGAAGCCGGGCCGCTGGCAGTGCTGCGCGGCGGCGCGCAGGCGGTCGGCGGGCGCGAGGCGGCAGCGCAGTTTCGCGGCACCGTCACCTCGGCCCAGCGGGTGCGCGGCTATCCCTCGGGCACGGTGTCGGGCGACCGGTATCTGTGGGCCAGCGCCGAGTTGCGCGCGCGCGAGGGCTTCGTGCTGGGCGCGGGACTGCGCGCTCTGCCCTATGCCTTTGCCGATGTCGGCCGCGGCTGGGACCGCACGGGCGGCACCACCACCGCCCAGCCCATGGGCGCTGCGGTCGGGTTCGGCGCGGCGCTGGGCATCGGCCAGGCCGGCAGCGGCGATCTGTTCCTGGCGATGCCGGTGCGCGCTGTCGGCACCACCACCCGCGGCGACTGGCGGGTGGAGGCTCGCTTCGGCCTGAGTTTCTGATCCCGCCGACGACCAGAAAAGCTGGCCGGCCCCCTGCGCAACCCTCTGCTTCGGAGTTCCAGACCATGACACGCCAGACCGCCACCAGAACCGCCCGCCGCGCCCTGCCCGCCGCGTTTGCTGCGCTGGCCCTTTCCCTGACCGCCTTCTCAGCCACTGCGCAGGAGGAACGCCCCCCGCGCGTGGAAAATGGCGCGCGTTTCGGCGCTTGGACCGTGGTTTGCGAGGCGATCGCGGTCAACGAGACGCTCTGCGTTCTCACCCAACGGCTGGTCGCCAGCGAGGGGCAGAGCTTACTGACCGAGCTTCTGGCCTTCAACGATGCCGACGAACCGCAAGCCTATCTGGCCGCACGGGTGCCCCTGGGCGTGCATTTCCCCGGCGGCTTCTCGTTCCAGCGGTCAGAGGAAGGGGCCGCGCTGGAATTCGAATGGCAAAGCTGCACCGCCCAGGTCTGCGAGGCGCTGCTGGTGCTGGATGCCGCGTCCCTGGCGCAGGTAGAAACCGATGACGGCGTGCTGGCCGGCTATGTGCCCGCCCCCGGCGCCGCGCCCCTGGTTTTTCGCATCGGAACCGAGGGGTTGGGCGCGGGGCTGGAGGCGCTGGCCGGCGCGATGGGCCAGCCGGGCATCGCCGCCGCGGCCGACTGAAGGGCGACAGGATCGCCGTGCTTGCCACGAATCACGTTGCCGGGAGATGCCGATTTGCTGAAGGCGCAATACACCATTTGGGTTACGCGGCGGTGATAGCCGGCCTTGCGCTGACAAAATGGGCATTTTCCAGGCTTCGCCAGGCAGGATTCCACGGGCGCAAGCGGTGCAATCTCCTAGACTGATGCTGTTGTCTGTTCGCCATTTCCTTTTGTGAAAACCGCGTATGCCTAAACCTTTGTATCGTATCAAGCGGCGTGCAGCACGCCGGCGCCTGCGAGAGCTGGCCATTGCCATGGCGGCGATGCCGGTTTTCGCGGGCGCCGCCCATGCGCAGGTGGTGGCTGACGGACAAACCGCGACCACCGTTTCGCCCGGTGCGGGCGGGGTGACCGATGTGCGCACCGCCACCATCGCGGCGGGGCACGGGGTCAACACCTTTGCACAGTTTTCCACTGCGCCGGGCAGCATGACGCATGTGCATGTGCCGGCGGGTGCGGCGGGCACCGTGAACATTGTTAACGGCCCGGCCAGCGTGATCGCCGGGGCGGTGCAGTCCATGCAGGGCGGGGCCGTTGGCGGGGCGCTTTACATCGCCAACCCCGCCGGCGTGGTGGTGGGGCCTTCGGGCAGCATCACCGCCGGCAGCGTGTCGCTGTCCACCCCGGCGCAGGATTTTGCGGCCGGGGTGGTGCGCGGCGGGCGCGTGGCCGAAGGGCGGTTGCGCGGCATCATCGACGGCAGCGCTCCGCAGTCTGATGCCGATATCAGCGTTGCCGGCCGGGTGCATGGCCAGCGTGCGGTGCGGCTGCAGGCCGGCGGCGATATCGTGATTTCCGGCGAGGTCAGCGCTGGCAGCCGTGCCGGGCGGATGGCGGCGGCGGTGAACACCGGCCGGGTGGACCTGCGCGCCGGTGGCAGCGTGTTGGTGGCGCCGGGCGGGACGGTGCGCACCGGTGCCGCGGGCGGCGACGGCGGCACCATCCATCTGCGCGCGCGTCAGGGCATCAGCGTCGGACGTGATGCCGTCATGCTGGCCGAGGGTGAAGGCGCGGGCCATGGCGGCGTGATCGACGTCTTTGCCGGCGATACCGCGCTGATCGCGCCCGGGGGCATGGTCTCGGTCGTCGCCCACGGCACGGGCGACGGCGGCTTCGTCGAATACTCGGCCGAACGGGTGGTGGCGGTAGAGGGGGTGTTGCGCGCCTGGTCAGCGGGCGGGCGCGGCGGCACCATCTTCATCGACCCCGAGCATCTGGTCCTGAACGGCGAGGTGACGGGCGGCGCCAATTTCCACGCCGAGGCGACCGCCAGCATCACTGTCGCCACGAACGCCGTGATCTCCACCCGGAACACGGGTTCAACGGTGCCGGCGGAACAGGCGACGGCCGAATCGCTCGGCGATTCCGGCGATATCCGTCTGACCGCGCCCAGTATCGAACTTCTGAGCGGCTCGCAGCTTCTGGCCCATGCCGACAACGGCCATCAGTCCGGCGAGATCATCCTGGAAGCCCGGCGCATCGACGGCGACGGCCATCTGACGCAGTCGCTGCCCACCTCCTCGACCTCGATCATCATCCGGCGCTCCTATCTGCATGCCGGGCGCATCATCATCACCGCCGAGACGCTGAAGGACAACGAGGTCCGCGCCGAGGACAGCATCAACGCCTATCTGGGCGGTCTGATCCCGGAAGGACTGCCAGATGCGCTGGCCAGCCAGTTGGTCGAACTGGGTGAGGATGCTGCCCGCGGCGTTCAGGGCGCGCTGGACGCGGTGAATTACGAAAACTGGCCCTCCTATCTGGATGCCCGCGCCGAGATCGGCATCCGCAGCACGGTGCTGCGCGCCGACGGCGAAATCCGCGTCAATTCGGAAGCCGTCGCGCAGACCGAGATCACGCCCGATAGCGGCGGCATGGCGCTGGTCATCGCGGCCTCGAACACCGTCGCGCGCACCATCGTCTGGGACACGCGGATCAACGCCGGCGGCGATGTCAGCATCACCGCCGATACCCGCGTCGATCATACCCTGCGCGCCGAGGGCGTGCCGGGCGGCGGGCTGACGGGGCTGAACACGGCCATCGTCGCCTCGGTCCGCATGGGCGGGGCCGAGGCGGTGCTGGGCGGCACGCCGAACCAGGGCAATTTCAACCGCCCGCTGCTGCCGGCCGGCGTCACCCTCAGCCTTGGCGAAAATGCCGCGCTCGGCGGGGCGCTGGCGGTCAATGCCACCAACACCACCGATCTGGCGCTTGCCGCCGATACGCGGCTGGGCGAGAACGGGCGCGGCGCGGCGGTGGTGCTGTCGCTAGACGACCGCGCGGCGACCACCTCGGTCGATGGCAACTACCGCAGCAATACCTACGAATTCGACTTCTCGGCGCGCAACATCTACCGGCAGGTCGATATCGGCGCCCGGGTGACCGGCGGCGCGCTGGCAGCCGATGACGCACCGACCGAAGCCCAGCCGGGCCAGCCCGAAGGCACCGAGGCAGTGGGCGGCGCGCTACTGGCCGGCATCGCCGGGGCGGCCGACGGTGCCTCGGGCGTGGGCGATGCCGCGGGGATCACCGCCGCCACCCAGAGCGGCGATGTAGCCGAGCGCGCCTATGCCGCCGCTTTCGTGCTGACCGCGCATAATGCCTCGGCCGATGTCTATATCGGCGATCGCGATTATGTCGTCGCGCTGCCCACCGGGGGCACCGGTCAGGTGACCTTCGGCTTCACGGTCAATTCGATCAGCGGCTTCACCGTCAGCGACGACCCCTCGATACCGAACCGGGACTTCGCGCCTGTCGAGGACGGGTTCCAGATCACCGCCGAAAACGAGCTGCAATCGGTGCGGCAGGTAGCGATCACCGCGGCGGGTGAAGTGCCTGAACCCGGTGACGGCGGCCAGGGCGATGGCGATGACGGCCCGGCGGCAAAGAGCACCGGGCTGATCTCGGTCAGCCTTGCCGACTGGGATCTGGATGCCGAAGTGATCCTGGGCGGGCGGACCGCCGGCACTTCCTTGCTTCTGGTGCCGGTCGGCGTGACCATAACCGCCCAGAACACTGCCCCCGATTTCGCCAATCGCGGCGATCTGGATGAGGCGCATGCGCTTTATTCGGGCCGCCGCCAGGCCGAATCGCCCGCCAGCGAGGGCGACTCTGCCGCGCTGGCCGAACTGGTCGAGGCGACCGAGAACGGCGGCGAGGGTGACAGCGGTTCCGGTGGCGATGACGGCGAGGATGGCGACACTGCCAACAGTGGCGGGCTGATCGGCGCCTGGTCCGATGGCGAGGGGCCGCTCTTTGCACGTTCCGACGGCACCAGCCGGGCGCTGTCGCTGGCGCAGACCTATGCGGCGGGCGAGGCGCTGGGCATCGGCGTCTCGCTGGCCCGGCTTTCGGGCGAACAGACCGCCCGCATCACCCAGCGCCCGGCCACCACCATCGCCGTCGTGCCTGATCCCGGCGTGGCCGGCGGAGAAACCGAGGTGCGGGCCGACGGGCTGATCCGCCTGCGCGCGCTGCAATCCGGCGCCTGGGGCGCCAGCGCTGGCGCGCCCGATGCGCCTGGCGGCGCGGCCACCGGCGCGACCGAGGGCGGGGCCTATGGCGCCTCGATCGCGCTGGTCAACCTGCACGCGGTGACCGAGACGCTGATCGAGGCCGGCGCCCGCCTTACGGCGTTGGGCACCGACGAGGGTGCGTTGGTCACGGCGCGCGACACGCGGCTGGTCTCGGCAGATGCGCGCACCCATGGCGCGGCGGGGAACACGGCCTTTACCGGCGCGCTGTCCATCGTGCAGCGCGATGACGTGACCCGCGCCATGGTTGCACCCTGGGCCGGCTTCCAGCTTCAGGGACCGCTGCGCCTGCGCGCCGTCAACCGGGGCGACACGGTGACGGTGGTCAGCGCCGGCGCGGTGGGCCAGCGGTCCATCGGCGTGGGAATTTCGCTGACCTTCGCCGACCGCGAAACCGTGGCGGGCATGGTCGATGCCGACCGGCTGGACGGGCGGCGCTTCTTCACCTCAGGCACGACCGAGCTCGTCCTTACCGGCACGCCGCAGGTAGAAGTCGGCGGGCTGGTCATCGAGGCGGTAAACGAGGGCAATGTCATCACCGGCGGGCGCACCTCGGCCGGCGAGGCGCCCGAGGGCGAGAGCGGTAACGGCACTGAACCCGAGGAACCGGGCGATGACGCGCCGGTGGCGCTGGATGCCGAGGTGGTGGGCGCGGATTCCCAGCGCATTGCCGATGCCATCGGCGGCTCGAACCCGCTGGGCGGCGGCGGCGGCGGCAATGACGAAGAAGGCGGCATGTCCTTTGCCGGCGATTTCGGTGCCATCTTTGCCAATGTCACCACCGAGGCGCTGGTATTGCAGCGCGACGACAACCCCGACCTGCGCCATGCGCCTGTCTATGTCGATGTCGGCGGTGCCGTCACCATCGCCTCGCGCAATGCCATCTCCTACGGTCAGTCCAGCGCCGTCACCGCCGTCGCCACCGGCGGCATCGGCATTTCCGGCAGCTTCGGCCTGACCTGGATCGAACACGAGACCGCCACCCGTCTGGTCGATGCCGAGATCGAATTCGGCG
>SKNG01000343.1 GCA_007120685.1 Paracoccaceae bacterium
AGCGTAGCGAATTTTCCACCCCAAGCACGCCGAAAACGTCATTCGTGATGCCGGCATGGACCGATTGCATCTGTTCCAGCGACAGATCGGGCAGGTCGCAGCCCGCTTCCTCGGCCATGCGCACCAGCGTACCGGTGACGTGGTGCGCCTCTCTGAACGGCAGACCCAGCGCGCGCACCAGCCAGTCGGCCAGGTCGGTCGCCGTGGAAAACCCGCTGCCCGCTGCCGCCGCCAGCGCCGCGCGGTTGGCGGACATGTCGCGCACCATGCCGGTCATCGCCGCGAGGCCCAGCATCAGCGTGTCGGCGGCGTCAAAGACCTGTTCCTTGTCCTCCTGCATGTCCTTGGAATAGGTCAGCGCCAGCCCCTTCATGACCACCAGAAGCGCCACATGCGCGCCCATGATCCGCCCCAGTTTGGCGCGCAGGAGTTCCGCGGCATCCGGGTTCTTCTTCTGCGGCATGATCGACGACCCGGTGGAAAACGCATCCGACAGCCGCACGAAGCGGAACTGCGCCGAGGACCAGATCACCAGTTCCTCGGCAAAGCGCGACAGATGCATCGCGCAGATCGAGGCCGCGCCGAGGAATTCCAGCGCGAAATCCCGGTCCGATACCGAATCGAGGCTGTTGGCAGTGGGCCGCTCGAACCCCAGCGCGGCGGCCGTCATCTGCCGGTCGATGGGAAAGGAGGTGCCGGCCAGCGCCGCCGCGCCCAGCGGGCATTCGTTCATCCGCGCGCGGGCGTCGGCGAAGCGGCCCCGGTCGCGCGCCAGCATCTCCACATAGGCCAGCATGTGATGGCCCCAGGTGACCGGCTGGGCGGTCTGCAGATGGGTGAAGCCCGGCATCGGCCAGTCGGCGCCGGCCTCTGCCTGATCGACGAAAGCCCGCATCAGCGCCGTCAGCCCGTCGATGGCCGCGTCGCATTGCTCGCGCACCCAGAGCCGGAAATCGACCGCCACCTGGTCATTGCGCGAACGCGCGGTATGCAGCCGGCCCGCGGGTTCGCCGATCAGGTCCTTAAGCCGGGCCTCGATATTCATGTGGATGTCTTCCAGCGCCGGGCTGAAGGGAAAGCTGCCGGTCTCGACCTCGGCCGCAACCCGGGTCAAGCCCGCGTCGATGGCGGCGGCGTCCTCGGCGCTGATGATGCCCTGGGCGGCCAGCATCGCGGCATGGGCGCGCGAGCCGGTGATATCTTGCGCGTAAAGCCGCCGGTCGAAGCCGATCGAGGCGTTGATCGCCTCCATGATCGCATCCACCCCGCCGGCGAACCGCCCGCCCCACATGCTGTTCGCACTCTCCGCCATGCCCGTTCCCCGCCGCCTGTCATGCCTGTCCCGATGCCGGCGGATATACCGGCGCCGCCCGGTCGGCGCAATCAAGCCGCAGCCGGGTCAGATTCTGCCCGGAAAAAGCCACGAACCCGTTTTGTTCTTCACCTGCTGTTAAACCTTGGCGTGCAGGGTTGGCCCGATATCGCAGCGGAGCGTGCCGATGAACCGCCAGTCAGACCCCGCCCGGACAGCCCCTGTACTGTCCACCCCCGCCGCCGTGCCAGAGGCCGGGCTGGAAAGCCCGCTGGACGCCGCGACGGACATGCGCCGGCGCGAAACCGTCGCCATGGTCCGGCAGGCGCTGGATGACCGGCGCGCGCTGCTGGCCTATCAGCCGGTGGTGCAGGCCCGCATGGCCAATCGCGTGGCCTATTACGAAGGCTTCATCCGGATCCTGGACGACAGCGGCCGCGTGCTGCCGGCGCGCGATTTCATGGATGCGGTGGAAACCACCGAGACCGGGCGCCGCATCGACTGCATGGCGCTGGAACTCAGCCTGATTGCGCTGGCGCGCGAACCCGGGCTGCGGCTTGCGGTCAACATGTCGGCCCGTTCCATCGGCTATCCCGCCTGGCTGACGACGCTGGAACGGGGGTTGCGCGCGGACGCTACCATCGCCGAGCGGTTGATCCTGGAAATCACCGAAGGCTCGGCCATGGTCATGCCGGATCTGGTGACGGTGTTCATGGCCGACATGCAGGCGCGCGGTATCTGCTTTGCTCTGGACGATTTCGGCGCGGGCTACACGGCCTTCCGCTACCTGAAGGATTTCTATTTCGATATCGTCAAGATCGACGGCCAGTTCATCCGCGGCATCGCCAACGATCCGGACAATCAGGTCCTGACCCAGGCGCTGGTTTCCATCGCGCGGCAGTTCGACATGTTCACCGTGGCCGAATCGGTAGAAACTGCCGAGGACGCGCGATTTCTGGTCGATATCGGGGTGGATTGCCTGCAGGGCTATTTCTATGGCGTGCCCTCTACCGAAGCGCCCTGGCTGCAGTCAAAGCTCTCCCGCCCGGCGTGACCGACCGGGTACATGCCCGTTGTGATCGTACCCGTTGTGATACTGCCTCCTTTTCAGCCTCTGTCTGAATGCTGCGCTGGGTGAACTGCTGTCCGGCTGATGCCTTCAGGACGGCGGGGCGGCGCGGGGAAAGGGCTTTCGAAAGCCCTTTTGCGCCCGCCTGCGAAGGCGCGTCACTCCCGGCCCAGATCCGCACGCCCTCGCCTGCCCGCCTGCATTGCCATGCGTCGCAACGGCGCGTATGACAGGCGCAGGTCCTGACGCGGTGTCACAGCCGCGCAGAATGCGAGAGGAGCAGCTGATGACCAATGTCGTGATCGTTTCCGCCGCGCGCACCGCCGTGGGGTCCTTCAACGGCGCCTTCGCCAACACGCCCGCCCATGATCTGGGCGCCGCGGTGCTCGATGCGATAGTGTCCCGCGCCGGCATCGACAAGGCAGAGGTTTCGGAAACCATCCTCGGCCAGGTGCTGACCGCCGGCCAGGGCCAGAACCCCGCGCGCCAGGCCCATGTCAACGCCGGCCTGCCGGTCGAATCGGCGGCCTGGTCGCTCAATCAGGTCTGCGGCTCGGGCCTGCGGGCGGTGGCCATTGGCGCGCAGCATATCCAGTTGGGCGACGCCGGCATCGTCATCGCTGGCGGGCAGGAAAGCATGTCGCTGTCCCCTCATGTCGCGCATCTGCGCGCGGGCACCAAGATGGGCGACACGAAGATGATCGACACCATGATCAAGGACGGGCTGTGGGATGCCTTCAACGGCTATCACATGGGCCAGACGGCGGAAAACGTCGCCGAGAAATGGCAGATCACCCGGGACGAGCAGGACGCCTTTGCCGTGGCCAGCCAGAACAAGGCCGAGGCCGCGCAGAAGGCCGGCCGCTTCGCCGATGAGATCGCGCCCTTCACGGTGAAGACCCGCAGGGGCGACATCACCGTCGATCAGGACGAATACATCCGCCATGGCGCCACCATCGACGCGATGGCGAAGCTGCGCCCGGCCTTTGCAAAGGACGGCACGGTGACCGCGGCCAATGCCAGCGGCATCAATGACGGCGCGGCCGCTGTGCTCTTGATGTCAGCCGAGGAGGCCGAGCGCCGCGGGCTGACGCCGCTGGCGCGCATCGCCAGCTACGCCACCGCCGGGCTGGACCCGTCGGTCATGGGCGTCGGCCCCATCCATGCCAGCCGCAAGGCGCTGGAAAAGGCCGGCTGGAACGCCGCCGACCTGGATCTGGTGGAAGCCAACGAGGCCTTTGCCGCCCAGGCTTGCGCGGTGAACAAGGACATGGGCTGGAACCCGGATGTGGTGAACGTCAACGGCGGCGCCATCGCCATCGGCCATCCCATCGGCGCCTCGGGCGCACGGATCCTGAACACGCTTCTTTTCGAGATGCAGCGCCGCGGCGCGAAGAAGGGTCTGGCGACGCTGTGCATCGGCGGCGGCATGGGCGTGGCCATGTGCCTGGAGCGGTAAACCGCCCGACGGCGGCCCCGCAACAGCGCAATATTGTTGCGCTGCCTGCTGCTGCCAGCTAAGCAAATTTCAACGATACTGAACCCAAGGAGGAGACATGGGACGGGTTGCATTGGTCACCGGCGGCTCGCGCGGCATCGGCGCGGCGATTTCGGTGGCGCTGAAGGACGCGGGCCACAAGGTGGCGGCGAGCTACGCGGGCAATGACGAGGCGGCGGCGAAATTCACCGCCGAGACCGGCATCAAGACCTACAAATGGGATGTCGCGGATTACGAGGCCTCCAAGGCCGGGATCGCGCAGGTAGAGGCCGATCTGGGGCCGGTGGAGATTGTGGTGGCCAATGCCGGCATCACCAAGGATGCGCCCTTCCACAAGATGACGCCCGAACAGTGGAAGGCAGTGATCGACACCAACCTGACCGGCGTCTTCAACACCATCCACCCGGTCTGGCCGGGGATGCGCGAGCGCAAGTTCGGCCGCGTGGTGGTGATTTCCTCGGTCAATGGGCAGAAGGGTCAGTTCGCGCAGGTCAATTACGCCGCCACCAAGGCGGGGGATCTGGGTATCGTGAAGTCGCTGGCCCAGGAAGGCGCGCGGGCCGGGATCACTGCCAATGCCGTCTGCCCGGGCTATATCGGCACGGACATGGTGATGGCGGTGCCCGAGAAGGTGCGTGAGAGCATCATCGCCCAGATCCCCGCCGGCCGGCTGGGCGAGCCCGAGGAGATCGCACGTTGCGTGGCTTTTCTGGTAGCCGATGACGCGGGCTTCATCAACGGCTCGACGATCAGCGCCAACGGGGCGCAGTTCTTCGTGTAGGCGGCGCGCGCTTCGGCGAGCCGTGGGTGAATTGGCGATGGAGGGGGGCTGTCTGCCCCCCTCTTGGCCTGCGGCCAATTCACCCCCCGAGAGTATTCTTCGCAAGATGACGGGGCACGTGATTGGCCCGGGCTGGCGGCTATGAGCCGGGGCGCGGCAACGGCGGTGGGGTTCAGCGCGGTGTTGATGTGGGCGCTATTGGCGCCGCTGACCGTGCTCAGCGCGCCGGTGCCGCCGCTGTTGCTGAACGCGCTCTGTTTCGGCATCGGCGGCGCGGTGGGGCTGATCTGGCTGGCTGCGACTGGTGGGTTGAGAGCGCTGCGCGGCGTGCCGATGTCGGTCTATCTGTTCGGCACATCGGGGCTGTTCGGCTATCATTTCCTCTACTTCAGCGCGCTGCGTCTGGCGCCACCGGCCGAGGCCGGGCTGATTGCCTATCTCTGGCCCTTGCTGATCGTGCTGGGCTCCGGCCTGATGCCGGGCGAGCGATTGCGTTTGGGCCATGTGCTGGGCGCCTTCTGCGGCTTTGCCGGGGCGGCGCTGCTGATCGCCGGCGGGATCGGGCAGGTGGCGGGCGCCGGGGAGGGCTATGCGCTGGCGCTGCTGGCGGCCTTTACCTGGACCAGCTATTCGCTGATCTCGCGCCGGTTGGGCCATGTGCCTACGGCCGCAGTCGCCGTGTTCTGCCTGGCATCCGCGGCGCTGGCAGGGCTGGCGCATCGGGCGCTGGAGACACCCGCCTGGCCTGAGGGTGCGATCGGCTGGGCGGCGGTGGTGGCGCTGGGCCTGGGGCCGGTGGGGCTGTCGTTCTTTACCTGGGATATCGGGGTGAAGCGGGGCGACATCCAGCTTCTGGGCACCGCCGCCTACGCCGCGCCGCTGTTGTCGACGCTGATCCTGGTGGCCGCTGCCATGTCGCCAGCGACATGGTCGCTGGCGCTGGCAGCGGTGCTGATCACCGGCGGCGCGGCGCTGGCCGCGCGCGCCGGGCGGGGTCGCCCGGCGGCCGGCTGAGGGTCAGCTGGCCGACAGGCGGCTGATCTCTTCCTTCAGGCGCAGTTTCTGCTTCTTCATCTCGGCCAGCGCCAGATCATCGAAACCCGGGGCGCGCTGCGCTTCCTCGACCTTTTCCGAGAGGGCCTCGTGCTTGCGGCGCAATTCCTGAAGATGCGAAGTCAGCGACATGAATGTCCTCCTCTAAGGTTTGATCCGTCAGCACAGTCCAACACATATTCGGTGACTTGTCACATGAAACTCGTCACGAATGCGTTGTAGTGAGGCGCGGACGGCGGTCAGCCGCTCGGCAGGGCACTGCGCCTCGGCGCCGGGCTGCGCTTACGTCCAGCCCAGCGCCGCCCCGTTGCGCAGGATCGCCCGGGCCTGATCGGTGAAATGATCGCGGTCGCCGGGATGCGCGGCGCCTTCGTGCAGGACCAGCGGCGCGAGCAGGGTGAAGGGCGCGCGCGCGCCCTTGCGCGTCAGCACCAGCACGCGGCCCGCCGCCCTCCCCTCTCGCGCCACCAGCGGACGGACCTGCGCCGACCCCCGCCCGGCCAGCGCCGCCAGGATGTCCGGCAGCCGCTCGGCGCGGTGGATCAGGCACAGATACCCGCCGGGCTTCAGCCGCCGCAGCCCGGCATCGATCCAGGCATCAAGCGGGGTATCCTCGCGCCGCGCGCCGGCCCGGCCCGGATCCCGCGCGGCGGGTGCGCCGGCGGCGAAAAAGGGCGGGTTCATCAGCACATGGTCGAAGCGCGCGGCGCGCAGCCAGGGCGGCAGCGCGACCAGATCGGCGGTGACGATCCGCGCCGCCAAAGCATTCTGCGCCGCGTTGCGCCGGGCCAGATCGGCATAGGCCGGCTGGCGCTCCACCCCGGTCAGCGCCAGCCCCGGCACCCGCCAGCCCAGCGCCAGCAGCGCCGCCCCCGCGCCGCAACCCAGTTCCAGCACCGCCTGCCCCGCCCGCGCCGGCACCGCCGCCGCCAGAAACAGCGCATCGGTCGCCGCGCGATAGCCGGTGACCGGCTGCCAGAGCCGCAGCGCACCGTCAAGGAACCGATCCTCGCGCAGGGCGCTGTCGGCAA
>SKNG01000430.1 GCA_007120685.1 Paracoccaceae bacterium
GGGCTGGAAGAGGCCGAGGCCGCGCGCGGCATGACCCCGGTGGGGGCGGTGATGAACTATCGCGGCTTCATCTTTGCCCGCATGGCGTCGGAGGGGATTTCCTTTGAGGATTTCTTCGGCGACTCGCTGTCCTCGCTCGACAACATGGTCGACCGCGCGCCAGCGCAGCGGTTGGAAGTGGTCGGCGCGCCGCTGCGCTACATGCACAATTGCAACTGGAAGATGCTGGTCGAAAACCAGACCGACACCTGCCACCCGATGGTTGCGCATGAATCCAGCGCCGGGACGGCGGTGAAGATATGGGAGGGGATGGAAAAGCCAGAAGGCACCCCCACGCCCCCGGCGATGGAGATCATCGCGCCCTTCATGTCGCCCTATGAATTCTTCGAGAACATGGGCATCCGCACCTGGCCCAATGGTCACGGCCATACCGGCGTGCATCATTCGATCCATTCGAAGTACTCGGAAATCCCCGGCTACATGGATGCGCTGGTCGCCACGCATGGTGAGGAAAAGGCGCAGGCCGTTCTGGCCGAGAACCGCCACAACACCGTCTATTTCCCGACGATCATGATCAAGGGGCCCATCCAGCAGTTGCGCAACTTCATCCCGCTGGGGCCAGACCGGACGCTGGTGGAAAGCTGGATCTTCCGGCTGGTGGGGGCGCCGGACGAGTTGCTGGCGCGCACGGCAATGTACAACCGGATGATCAACGCGCCGACCTCGATGGTGGGCCATGATGATCTGGAGATGTATGAGCGCGCGCAGGAGGGGCTCGCCACGCAGGGCGCCGACTGGGTTAACGTGCAGCGGCTTTATGAAGAGGACGAAGACCTGGAAACGGAGGCAGTGCTGAACGGGACTACCGAGCGGCAGATGCGAAACCAGTTCCATGCCTGGCTGAAATTCATGACGATGACGATGCCGGAACGGGCAGCGAAACAGCGGGAAGCCGCGGAATGACCCGGAAACCTGTGCACCAAAAGCCTTTCAAAGGCTTTTGCAAATCCCTTTCTGAAAGGGATTTGTGCCCCGCCCTGACCCTGACGCGACGCTGGAGGGCTGCCCATGTCTGACACGCTTGCCACTACCCGCGCTTCCGTGACGCGCGAAGACCTGATCGATTTCATCCATGCCGAGGCGCGCATGCTGGACGAAGGCCGCTTCGATGACTGGCTCAAACTCTGGGCGCCCGACGGCATGTACTGGATGCCGCTGGAGTGGAATCAGCAGGACCCGATTCACGAGACCTCGCTGCTTTATGAAGATCAGTTCATGCTGCGCCTGCGGGTGGAGCGGTTGAACGGCGCCCGCACCTTCAGCCAGAAGCCGAAAAGCCGCTGCCTGCATGTCCTGAACCGCCCGGACGTGGACCTGATCGACAACGACGCCGGGAGATACAGGGTGGTCACCCGCATGACCTATGTCGAAACCCGGCTGGACGAGCAGTTCCTGCTGGCCGTTACCGCCACGCATGATCTGGTCTGGCAGGATGGGCTGAAGATCGCGCTCAAGCGCGTCGATATCCTGAATTGCGACGCCGCCTTCGGCAATATCCAGCTTCTGCCCTGATCATGCCCGCCATCACTGCCTCCACCGTCCATGGTGCCTTTGCCGACGCCGCTACGCGCTGGCCGGATCGGCCGTTCCTGAATGTCCTGAGGGAGACCGCCGCTGTCTATGGTATTTTGGCGGGCGAGATCACCTATGCGCAAGCGGCGAACGAGGTAGAGCGCCTGCGCGCTGCCCTGGCGCGGGCCGGCATGCAGCCTGGCCACCGGCTGATGCTCCTGATGGAAAACCGTCCCGCCTTCTTCCTGTGGTGGCTGGCGGCGAATGCGCTGGGTGCTTCGGTTGTGCCGGTCAACCCGGACCTGCGGGCGGCGGAACTGGAATACATGGTGGGCCATGTCACCCCCGCTCTGGCCGTGGCCATCCCGTCGCGCATCGCCGATCTGCAGGCCGCCGCCCAGGCCGCCGGTATCACCATGCCCGTCGCCGCCCCCGATGCCCCCCTGCCCGCCATCACCACCCCGCCGGTGTTTCAGGGTGACGAGGCCGCGGTCCTCTATACCTCCGGCAGCACCGGCCGCCCAAAGGGCTGCGTGCTGGGCAACGACTATTTCCTCACCGCCGGCAACTGGTATGCCGGCGTCGGCGGCCTCTGTGCCTTGCAGGACGGCGACCGGATGATCACACCGCTGCCGATCTTCCATATGAACGCCATGGCCTGTTCCTTCATGGCAATGATTGCCGTCGGCGGCCGTCTGACCGCGCTGGACCGTTTCCATCCCCGGACCTGGTGGCAATCGGTGCGCGAATCCGGCGCCACCTGCCTGCACTACCTGGGCGTCATGCCCTCGATGCTGATGGGCTTGCCGGAAAGCCCCGACGACTGCGCCCACAAGGCCCGCTTCGGCTTCGGCGCCGGGATTGACCCGAAGCTGCACGAGGCCTTCGAGGCCCGCTTCGGTATCCCCCTGGTCGAGGCCTGGGCAATGACCGAGACCGGCAACGGCGCCGTCATCGCCGCCAGCCACCCGCCCCGACGCGTCGGCGAAAGTTGCCTCGGCCGCCCCGGCCCGGCGATGGAACTGCGCATCATCGGTGACGACGGTGCCGATGCCCCCCCCGGCCAGCCCGGCGAACTCCTGGTCCGTGCCGCGGGGCCAGACCCGCGCAAGGGTTTTTTTCGCGAATACTACAAGGATCCGCAGGCCACCGCCGAAGCTTGGGCGGGCGGCTGGTTCCACACTGGCGACCTGGTACGACAGGAACCCTCGGGCGAGGTCTTCTTTGTCGATCGGAAGAAGAACGTCATCCGCCGCTCGGGCGAGAATATCGCAGCGGTCGAGGTCGAATCGGTCCTCATGCGCCACCCCGCCGTCAACGCCGCCGCCGTCGCTGCCGTCCCTGATGCCATCCGTGGCGACGAGGTCTTTGCCTGCCTGATCACGGACAACCCCAGTCCCGCGCTGGCCGAGGAAATTGCCCGCTGGGCGCTGACCCAGATGGCCTATTACAAGGTGCCGGGCCATATCGCCTTCGTCGATGCGCTGCCCCTGACCGCCACCAACAAGCTGCAGCGCGCCGAACTGAAAACCCTCGCCGCCCGGCTGCTGGACGACCCCGCCACTGTCAACACCACGCATCTGAAACGCCGGCAGGTGGCCTAGGATGGCGCGGCAGGGCTATGACGGCGTCGTGCTCGCCGCCCCCTTCACCGAGCCATACACCCGCTTTTCCAACGAGACCGCGCATTGGTGGATCGCCCGCGCCCTGCGTGGCAGCCTTCGCGCCGCCGGCCTGACCCCGCGCGACATCGACGGCTTCGCGGTGGCCAGCTTCACGCTTTTCCCCGATACCCCGGTCGCGCTGACCCAGCATCTGGGCCTCTCGCCCCGCTGGCTGGACAGCGTGCCGATGGGCGGTGCCTCGGGCATCGTGGCGCTGCGCCGGGCGGCACGCGCCGTGCAGGCGGGCGATGCAGAAATTGTCGCCTGTGTCGCGGGCGACACCAACCCCATCGACGGATTTCGCAAGCTCCTTTCGGCCTTCTCGCGCTTCTCGCTCGATGCCAGCTACCCCTATGGCTACGGCGGCCCCAATGCCAGCTTCGCCCTGCTGATGGACCGTTACATGACCGAATACGGCGCCAGCCGCGCCGATTTCGGCCATATCGCCATCGCCCAGCGCGACAATGCCCTGCGAAACCCCCATGCCCTGATGAAGAAACCCCTGTCGCTGGACGACTACCTGACCGCCCGCCCCATCGCCGAACCCATCGCCCTATACGACTGCGTCATGCCCTGCGCCGGGGCCGAGGCCTTTCTGGTGATGTCCGAAGACCGCGCCCGCGCCCTGAACCTGCCCTTCGCCCGCATCAGCGGCACCATCGAGCGCCACAACGCCTTTGCCGACGACCCCATCCAGCTGCGCGGCGGCTGGGCGGTCGATGTCGATGAACTCTGGCAGATGGCCGGCATGGGCCCGCCGGACATGGACCTCGTGCAGACCTATGACGACTACCCGGTGATCTCTGCCCTGCAATTCGAGGATCTGGGCTTCTGCCCGAAGGGCGAGGGCGCCGCCTTTCTCGCCGCGCGCGACCTCACCATCACCGGCGACCTGCCGCATAACACCTCTGGCGGGCAACTTTCGGCCGGTCAGGCCGGCGCCGCCGGCGGCTTCATCGGCCTGACCGAGGCCATCCGCCAGGTCACCCGCACCGCCGGCCCCACGCAGGTCGCCGATGCCGCCCGCGCGCTTGTCTCCGGCTTCGGCATGATCAATTTCGACCGCGGCCTCTGCTCGGCTGCCTGCGTACTGGAAGCGCCTTCATGACCCCCTCCCCTCATCTTGCCGAAAATACGCCGGGGGGAGTCCGCGCAGCGGACGGGGGGCAGCGCCCCCCTCCCCGTAACCCACAGGCGCAGAGGCCATGACCCAGCCCCTCGCCCCCCCGCCAAAGAAAAACCCGGCCCGCCGCACGCCCGTCCCCACGCTGCCCCCGGCCATACGCTCCCGCGCCGCACTTGGCCTGGCGCTCGCCGCCGCACAGGGCCGTTTCCAGCTGCAGACCTGCACCGACTGCGGCGCCGTCCAGTACCCCCCGCGCGACGCCTGCCACCGCTGCCTGTCCACGGCGCTGGTATGGCAGGACCAGCCCCGCGGCGCGCAGCTTCTCGCCGAAACGACCATCCACGCCAGCCCCGATCCCTATTTCCGCGAACGCCTGCCCTGGCGCGCCGGCACCGTGCAGCTTGACGCGGGCCCCGTGGCGCTGGCCCATATCCACGGCGATGTGGCGCGCGGCGCCCGCACCCGCACGGCGCTGATGCTCGACCGCGCCGGCCAGGGCGTGCTGGTCGCGCTGCCCGAACAGGAGACCCCGCATATGCAGGACGACCCCGCACTGCGCGCCATGGGCACCCACCCGAGCCACCGCCGCATCCTGATCACCGATGCCCGCGCGCCAGAGGCCCCGGCGCTGACCCGCGCCCTGCTCGATGCCGGCGCCGCCCATGTCTTCCTCGGCCTCGCGGAACGCTGGCGCCCCTTCCCGGCCCAACCAACGCTGGAGGCCATGAAAAACGTCACCCTCCACCCCCTCGATGTCACCGACGCCGACTCGGTCATCGATCTGGCCGGATCCATCGGCGGCAAGGTGGATATCCTGATCAACAACGCCCGCCATATCCGCCCCGGCGGTGTCATCACCGGCACAATCCATGACGCCAGCGACGCGCTGCAAAAAGGTGCGCTGGGCCTGATGCGGCTCGCGCATGCCTTCGGCCCGGCGCTGAGTGCGCGCGGCGCCGACGGGGTGAACAGCGCTGCCGCTTGGGTCACCGTGCTGCCCGCCCAGTCGCTCGCCCATGACCCGGGTTTCGCCGCCAGCACCGCCGCCGGTGCCGCCACCCGCGCCCTGTCGCTGTCGCTGCGGGCAGAGCTTCGCGCGGGCGGCATCCGCGTGCTGCATGTCCATGCCGGCCCCATCGATGACGACTGGCACCAACCCCTGCCACCCCCGAAACTGGCGCCAAACGCCCTGGCCCGCGCCATCGTGCAGGGGCTGGAACAGGGGCTGGAAGAAGTCCACGCCGGCGACGTCGCCCGTGATATCGCCGAGCGTTTCGCCCAGAACCCCGCGCTTCTGGCGCGCGAGATGGAGGGCGGCGCATGACCCCGCTGGCCACCCTCACCGAAGCCCTGGCCTCGGGCCGCGTTCGGGTCATCGACCTGACCCATACGCTGGACCCGGATTTCCCGGTCATCGTCCTGCCGGCCGAATTCGGCCAATGCGCCCGCTTCCGCATGGACGAGGTCTCGGCCTATGACCACCGCGGCCCGGCCTGGAAATGGCACAACCTGTCGATGTCCGAACACACCGGCACCCATTTCGACGCCCCCATCCACTGGGTCACCGGCCGCGATGTGGCCAAGGGCAGCACGGATGCCATCGACCCCGCCGCCTTCGTCGGCCCGGTCTGCGTGATCGACTGTGCGCAAGGCGCCGCGGAAAACGAGGATTTCATCCTGGAGCCCGCCCATATCGCGGCCTGGGAGGCCGAACACGGCCCGATCCCCCCTGGCGCCTGGGTGCTGATGCGCACCGACTGGTCGCACCGCCATGGCGCGGCCTATCTGAATCTGAAGGACGACGGCGCCCATTCCCCCGGCCCCTCGCCCGCCGCCATCCGCGCGCTCTTGGCGCGCGGCATCACCGGCTTTGGCACCGAATGCGTGGGCACCGATGCCGGGCAGGCCGCGCATTTCGACCCGCCCTATCCGGCCCATGCGCTGCTGCACGGCGCCGGAAAATACGGGCTGCAATGCCTGCGCAATCTGGACCAGTTGCCGCCCAGGGGCGCGGTGCTGATCTGCCCGCCCTTGAAGATCAAGGGCGGCACCGGCTCGCCCCTGCGCGTGCTGGCACTGGTGGAGGAAACCCCATGACCGACTATACCGCCGTCATCACCGGGGGCAGCCAGGGCATCGGCGCCGATCTGGCGCAGGCGATGCTGGACAAGGGCTGGCGCGTCATCTCCATCGCCCGGAAGAAGGGCGAGGCCAGCCACGCCAGGCTGGAACACGTCCAGGCCGACCTGATGAACCCGGACGCCACCGCAGAAGCTGCCGCCGAAATCGCATCGCGCCACCGCGTCACGCATTTCATCCACAA
>SKNG01000256.1 GCA_007120685.1 Paracoccaceae bacterium
CAGCCGGGCGAGCCCGAAGGCTCGCGCATGCACGAACGCATCACCACGGCCTCCTATCCGGTGGTGGAAAGGAACGGCATCGTCTTTGCCTGGATGGGCGAGGGCACGCCCCCTGCCCTGCCGGATTTCGATTGCTTCGCCGCGCCCGACACCCATGTCTTTGCCTTCAAGGGGCTGTGGGAATGCAACTGGCTGCAGGCAATGGAGGTCGGCATCGACCCGGCGCATGCCAGCTTCCTGCACCGCTTCCTGCAGGACGAAGACCCGGCCGACAGCTACGGCAAGCAGTTCCGCGACAAGGCGGGCAACACCGAAATCCCCATGACCAAGTTGTTGCGCGACTATCCGCGCCCCGAAATCCGGGTCGAGGAAACCGATTACGGCCTGCGCCTGATCTCGCTGCGGCATATGGAGGACGGGCGCAGCCATGTGCGCGTGACCAACCAGATCTTCCCCGGCGCCATCTGCATCCCCATGTCGAACGAGATGACCATCACCCAGTGGCATGTCCCCATCGATGACGAGAACTGCTACTGGTATGCGATGTTCACCAGCTTCGGCAAACCGGTGGACAAGAAGCTGATGTGGGACCAGCGCATCAAGGAACACCGCCTGCCGGATTTCGCGCCGCTGAAGAACAAGCGCAACAACTACGGCTTCGACCCTGACGAACAGAAGACGCTGACCTATACCGGCATGGGGCTGGACATCAACGTGCATGACCAATGGGCAGTGGAAAGCCTCGGCCGCATCCAGGACCGCACGCGGGAGCATCTGGGCAAGACCGATGTCGGCATCATCCGCTATCGCCGCATGCTGCGTGCAGCGATGGATGCGCTGGAACAGGGGCAGGACGAGGCCCTGCCGATGGCTGGCGCGGATGCCGACACGCGCGGGCCGGTTTCGATCGACGCCATCGGGCCCTCGGATGCCTGGGCCGAACTGTGGACCGAGGCCGACGCCCGCCGCCGCGCCGCCGCCCCCTGGGAGGCCGCGCTCTGACCCGTAGCGGTGATGAAGGCGCGTCGACGCGCCTTCACGGCCCTTGCAAGGGCCGTGGTCGCAATCCCTGTCGTGGCGCTTCCTGCCAGTTCGCAAACAGGCCCTCCCCATGCCCGATGCCTTTCGTGACCGACTGAAAGACGGCGCGCTCGCGCGCGCCGGGCTGCTGGATGACGCGGCGCTGCGCCTTGCCGCCGATCTGCTGGGGCGCGTGCAGCGCGACGGGCTGGAAACCGTGCGTCTGGGCTTCGTCGACCAGCACGGCATCCTGCGCGGCAAGACGCTGGTGGCGGATGCGCTGCTGTCGGCCTTCCGCTCGGGCGTGTCGATGACCTCGACGCTTCTGTTCAAGGACACCTCGCACCGCACCGTCTTCCCAATCTGGGCGGATGACATCGGCTTCGGCAAGGGCGTCTTCACCGGCGCGGGCGATGCGCTGATGGTGCCCGATCCGGCCAGCTTCCGCATCCTGCCCTGGGCGCCGCATTCGGGCTGGATGCTCTGCACCATCCACGGCCCCGACGGCGCGGCCCTGCCTTTCTGCAGCCGCAGCCAGCTTGCCCGCGCGGAAGGACGGCTGGCAGACGCCGGCTATTCGGCGCTCTTCGGTCTGGAGCAGGAATTCCACATCTTCCGCGTCACCGACCCCAACCTGCGCCATGCCGACGGCGGCTTCGACGAACGCCCTCCCGAAACCGCGCTTCTGAACCACGGCTATCAATACCTGACCGAAGCCCGCTACGATGCCGCCGAGCCGGTGCTTGACGACCTGCGCCGCCACGCCCAGGCGCTGGATCTGCCGCTGCGGTCGATGGAAATCGAATTCGGCCCGTCGCAATTCGAATTCACCTTCGACCCCGGCGCCCCGCTGGCCCAGGCCGATGTCACGGCGCTCTTCCGCGCCATGGTCCGCCAGACCTGTGTCCGCGCCGGCCTGCACGCAACCTTCATGTGCCTGCCCCAGCAGCGCGATATCGTGCCCTCCGGCTGGCACCTGCATCAGTCGCTCGCCGATGCCGAGGGCACCAACCTCTTCATCCCCGACGATACCGGCACCCTCAGCCCCGCCGCCGCCGGCTGGATCGCCGGACTACTGGACCGCGCTTCGGATACCGCCCTGCTGCTGGTGCCCACGGTCAATGGCTACAAGCGGTTCAAACCCGGCATGATGGCGCCTGACCGCATCCAGTGGGCGCGCGACAACAAGGGCGCCATGATCCGCGCGCTGATGAAACCGGGTGACCCGGCCAGCCGGATCGAGAACCGCCTGCCCGAACCCGCCGCCAACCCCTACCTCGCCTTCGCCGCCCAGATCCATGCCGGCCTCGACGGCGTTGAAACAGGCGCCGAGCCCCCCGCCCCTGTCGGCAGCCCCTATGCCGACGCCGCCCCCCGCCTGCCGGCGGATCTCGGCGCCGCCATAGAAAGCTTCGGATCCTCCTACTTCATCGCCCGCCATTTCGGCGACGATTTCCGCCGCTGGCTGACCACACTGAAGCGCGCCGAATGGGACCGCTACCGCCTGACCGTCAGCGACTGGGAACAGCGCGAATACTTCACGCTCTTCTGAGCCCCTGTTGGCCCCTCTTTGCTCTGAAAATATCCTGGGGGTGAGCCGCGCCAGCGGCGAGGGGGCAACGCCCCCTCAACCCTTCACCCGTCACGCCGCGCGATAGGCCCCGGCCAGCCGCTCCAGATGCCACAGGTGGTCGCCCAGCTGATGGTCGATCATCACCAGCCGCTTGGCGTAATGCGACACCGCCGCCTCCCAGGTCATGCCGATCCCGCCATGCAACTGGATCGCCTCTTCCGACCATTGCCGCGCCACCTGGCCGACCAGCGCCTTGGCCATCGACACCGCGCGCGGTCCCTCTGGCGTGTCCAGTTCGCCCGCCGCCTTCAGCGTGATCGAACGCGCCTGCTCCAGTTCCACGCACAGGTCGATGAACCGGTGCCGCAGCACCTGGAACTTCGACAGCGCCACGCCGAACTGCTTGCGGGTGCGCAGATGCTCGGCCAGCAGACCCTGCGCATGGTCCATCACCCCCACCGCCTCGGCACAAAGCGCCAGTTGGCCCCGCGCCACGGCCCGGTCCAGCGCCGCCGCACCATCGGCGATCAGGCACTCAGCCGGGCAGTCATCCAGCGACACTTCCGCCGCTCCGCCGCCGTCGATCATCGCGTAAGGCGCAACGGCGGCATCCTCGGCCCGCACCGAGAAAAGGCCCGTGCCCCCCTCATGCGCCGCGCTGACGATCAGCCGATGGGCCGAGCCACCGCCCCAGACCACCGACTTGCGCCCGTCCAGCCGCCAGCCGCCATCAGCCTGCCGCGCCCGCGTCGCGGGCGGCTCCAGCCCGCTGCCGCCGCCGGGCTCGCCCATGGCCAGCGCCAGACGCACTTCCCCGGCCAGCGCGGCCTCGCAATCAGCGCCGGCATCGGCCAGCACCGACAGACCCATCAACTGCCCCAGCATCGGCTCGGGACACAGCGCCCCGCCCAGGGTTTCGAACACCGTTGCGATGTCGAACCCCTCGCCGCCAAAACCGCCCTTGTCCTCGGGCAGCAGGGCGCCGGTGACGCCCAGTTCGGCCAGCGCGTCCCACAGCTTCGGGTCGTGGAACGGCTCTTCATAGGCCACCGCGCGGCGGCGCTCGTAATCGCATTGCCTGGCAAGGGTCTTGGCAATCGAATCAGCCAGCATCCGGCGGGTTTCGGAAGGTTGGAAATCCATCGCTCAGCCCCCCAGCATCTGTTTGGCGAGGATCTCGCGCTGGATCTCGTTCGATCCGCCGAAGATCGACAGCTTGCGGTTGTTGAAATAGGAATGCGCCGAGCGCGCCTGATCCGCCGGCGCCGGGTGCGGGATGTTCGCCGCCACCAGCTCCGACGGGAAGGGCGCCGCCGCAGGCCCCAGCGCACGGCGGGCCAGGTCATTGATCTCCTGCCTAATCTGCGTACCCTTGATCTTCAGCATCGACGGCGCGCTGCCCGCCTCGCCGCGCGCCTGGGCCTCGATCAGCATGCGCAGATTGGTCAGCCGCATCGCCTCCAGCGCGCATTCCACCTGCGCCATGCGGGTGGCAAACAGCGTATTCTCGGCCAGCGGCTTGCCATCGCGGGTCAGCTTGCGGGCCATCTGGCGCAGTTTCTCGAACGCCTCCTGGCTGTAGCCCACCCCGGCGATATTTGTGCGCTCATGCTCCAGCAGGTATTTGGCGATGGTCCAGCCCTGGTTTTCCTCGCCCACCAGATTTTCCAGCGGCACGCGGACGTCGGTGAAGAACACCTCGTTCACCTCGCGCCCGCCCTCGATCAGCCGGATCGGCCGCATCTCGATGCCCGGCGTGTCCAGATCGACCAGGATGAAGCTGATCCCCTCCTGCCGCTTGCCCTCGGCGCTGGTGCGCACCAGGCAGAAGATGCGGTTGGCGTGCTGGCCCAGCGTGGTCCAGGTCTTCTGGCCGTTGATGACGTAATGGTCGCCGTCACGCTCGGCCTTGGTGCGCAGGCTGGCCAAATCCGACCCCGCGCCGGGTTCGGAATAGCCCTGGCACCACCAGTCATCACCGTTCAGGATGCGCGGCAGGAAATAGTCCTTCTGCTGCTGGTTGCCGAAGGCCATCAGCACCGGGCCCAGCATGTTGATGCCGAAGGGCACGATGCGCGGCGCATGCACGCGGCAGCACTCTTCCTCGAAGATATAGCGCTGCACCGGGTCCCAGCCGGCGCCGCCGTATTCCTTGGGCCAGCCGCCAGCCAGCCAGCCCTGTTCGTTCAGCAGCGCGTGCCAGCCTTCCAGATCGGCCTTGCCCAGTTCGGCGCCTGCGGCGACCTTCTGTGAAAGCTCCTTTGGCAGCTTGTCCGCCAGCCATTGCCGCACCTCGGCGCGAAATGCCTCGTCCCGGGGCGAAAAACTCAGGTCCATCTGTCCGTCCTCCCTGACCGACCGTTCCCTTTTGTGGTAGGGCAGGCGCCGCTGCGGGTCCAACCCTACCTTGCGTCATCAACCGGCGGGCGGGTTACTGCACTACCTCCACCAGTTCCACCCGGCGGTTCAGCGCGCGGCCCTCTTCGCTGCGATTGGTGGTGATCGGCGACATCGGGCCGGCACCAGCGGGGCGCAGCCGTTCGCGGGCGATGCCATGACGACTGGCCAGCCAGTCCACCACCGACGTGGCGCGCGAGAGCGACAGGCGCAGATTGTAATCGAAGCTGCCGACACCGTCGGTATGGCCCACCACCAGCAGGGTCAGGCCGGGCCGGTCATCCATCAGTGCCGCAACGGTCTGCAGGGCAGCGGCTGAATCGGGCAGGATTTCGTCGCTGTCGAAGGCAAAGAGGATCGCATCCACCACCACCCGGCCATCGGCGATCAGCCCGCTTTCCAGTTCCTCGGCCGATTGCTGCACCACGGGGGCGGCGGGCGCCGGTTCCGGCTCTGGTTCTGGCTCCGGCTCCGGGCCGGGTTCGGCATCCTGCAGGTCCAGCAGGGCCAGATCCTCGATATCCACGACATTGACCATGATCCGCCGGTTGCGCTGCCGGTCATAAAAGGCGACGGCAACGACCTGCGTTTCATCGGCACTGCGGGCCAGAATATAGCCGATGTCAGGCGTGGCAGCGGCTTGCCAGGCAAGATTGGTGCCGGAAAAGAAGTCCAGCGGCCGGCGGTCATGCAAGTCATCGCCGAACCCGGTATAGAGGATCTCGAAGCCCTGCCCCTGCAGATGCTGCAGATAGGTTCGATAAAGGCGCAGGGTGGCTGTTTCGGTGCCGTCCACCGTGTATTCAAGCCGGGTGTGGCCACCCTCGACGCGCAGCATTTCCGGCTCTTCGCGGCGCGTTCGTGGCCCAGCAGGAAAGTCGATGATGGCGAAATCGACGAATTCATCCAGGGTGATATAGCCGCCGGGCGGCAAGGGCACGGCGGGGTGAGGCGTCGCGCCCTCGATATCGCGTTGCGCGTGCAGCGGGGATGCGGCCAGCAGCAAGGCGACGCAAAGCACCGCGAGAGCCGGCGGCGCCCATCCGAACCGCAAACCTGTGTGATTGCGCATGTCTTCCGTTCCTTTCCTTCCACCATCGTGATCGCCGTCATTGCGCACCGCGTCACCGAGCGCACATCTGGCCGGCGCCATTCGAGACACTGGCCTGTCAGGGGAGGGAATGCAACTTTCGGGTCAGACACCGACGCGCAATGCCGACGACGCCTTGCAACCTGCCGATTCACGCCTGGGTCTAACGGTCGAAGAAATCCTCCTCGACCTCGCCCACGTCATAGCCCAGCGCCTCCAGCCCGCTTTCCAGGTTCTCGCCCAGATGCGGCATGCCCATCAGATAATCGGCGGTGGGGGTGGTGGCTTCGGTATAGGCAGTCTGGACGGCGGCGCCGTAATCCTCGGGCTCGAAAGCGCCGCGCCCCACCCAGGCAATGGCGGTCAGATGCGCCTGCTCGTCCTCGTTCAGCGCGTCGATGAAGGCGTGCAGTTCCTTGGCACGAGAGGTCTCGCGCGACTGGAAAATGATCTGGACCACTTTCTTGATGCTGATTTCGGGTTCCATCGCCGCCTCCTGTCCGTGGCGAAAGTGTCGCCCGACTGACCCTGTCTTGCAAGCAAAACCGAGAGCGCGTGGCGGCGGCGGCGGCGGGCTGCGGCCGCGGGGGTGGGTGGG
>SKNG01000208.1 GCA_007120685.1 Paracoccaceae bacterium
AGGATATCTGGCATCCGGAAAAGGACATCTACTGGGGCGCCGAGAAGGAATGGACCCCGCCCTCGGACACCCGCTACGAGGACGTGATGGACGCCGGGTCGCTGGAAAACCCGCTGGCGGCCGTGCAGATGGGTCTGATCTACGTGAACCCCGAGGGCGTGAACGGCGTCCTGGACCCGATGAAGACGGCGGCGATGGTGCGCGAGACCTTCGCCCGCATGGCCATGAATGACGAGGAAACCGCGGCGCTGACCTGTGGCGGCCATACCGTCGGCAAGGCGCATGGCAATGGCGATGCCGGCGCGCTGGGGCCCGAACCCGAGGGCGAGGCTATCGAGGCGCAGGGCCTGGGCTGGCTGAATCCGAACCTGGGCGGCAAGGCCACGAATGCCATCACCTCGGGTGTCGAGGGGGCCTGGACCACACATCCGACCAAGTGGGACATGGGCTATTTCAAGCTGCTCTTCGGCTATGAGTGGGAAAAGACCAAGTCACCCGCCGGCGCCAACCAGTGGAAACCCATCGATATCAAGGAAGAGGACATGCCGGTGGACCCCACCGACCCGTCCAAGCGCGCGATGCCGATGATGACCGACGCCGACATGGCGATGAAGATGGACCCCACCTATCGCGCCATCTGCGAGAAGTTCATGGCCGACCCGGCCTATTTCGACGATTGCTTCGCCCGCGCCTGGTTCAAGCTGACCCATCGCGACATGGGTCCGCGCGTGCGCTACATCGGGTCGGAAGCACCGAGCGAGGACCTCATCTGGCAGGACCCGGTCACCCCCGGCAGCACCGGCTATGACGTGGCCGCGCTGAAGGCAAAGATCGCAGACAGCGGGCTGAGCGTTGCCGAGATGGTGGCGACGGCCTGGGATTCGGCGCGGACCTTCCGCGGCTCGGACCTGCGCGGCGGCGCCAATGGCGCGCGCATCCGCCTGGCCCCGCAGAAGGACTGGGAAGGCAATGAGCCGGCGCGCCTGCAAAAGGTGCTGGGGGTGCTGGAACCGCTGGCCAAGGACGCCGGCGCCAGCGTCGCCGATACCATCGTGCTGGCGGGCTGCGTCGGCATCGAGCAGGCGGCAAAGGCGGCCGGCATGAGTGTCGAGGTGCCCTTCGCGCCGGGCCGGGGCGATGCCACCGAGGCGCAGACCGACGCCGACAGCTTCGCCCCGCTTGAGCCGGTGGCAGACGGCTTCCGAAACTGGTTGAAACAGGACTATGTCGTCCAACCCGAGGAGTTGATGCTGGACCGCGCGCAGCTTCTGGGCCTGACCGCGCCGGAAATGACCGTGCTTCTGGGCGGCATGCGGGTGCTGGGCACCAACCACGGCGGCACGAAGCATGGTGTCTTCACCGACCGCGAAGGCGCGCTGACCACCGACTTCTTCGTCAACCTGACCGACATGGCCTACAAGTGGGAGCCGACGGGCGCCAACTCCTATAACATCGTCGAGCGCAAGTCCGGCCAGGTGAAGTGGACGGCGACGCGGGCCGATCTGGTTTTCGGCTCCAACTCGATGCTGCGCGCCATCGCCGAGGTCTATGCCCAAGACGATGCCGCCGATCGCTTCGTGCAGGATTTCGTCGCCGCATGGACCAAGGTTATGAACGCCGATCGCTTCGATCTGGCCTGAAACATCGGTCCTTCTGACGTCATAAGCGCCGCCGGGAAACCGGCGGCGCTTTTCCGTTCCAATGCCCGCCATGCGATTGCGTCAACGGGCGAAATCGTCTAGACGCCTGATGTCCGACGCAACGATCTGGTATTCGGTTGTGCCCCTGGGCGGGCTCGCAACCTGAGACCGAGCCGGTGCGGGAAACAGATCAGAAGGAGGGCGTTTCATGGCCAGGATTACCAAGGCAGTTTTTCCGGTCGCCGGTCTCGGCACACGGTTCCTGCCTGCCACCAAGGCCATGCCGAAGGAACTCCTGCCGATCATTGACAAGCCCATCGTTCAGTACGCGGTGGAAGAGGCCGTTGCGGCCGGGATCACCGAACTGATCTTCGTCACCGGCCGCAACAAGCGCGCGGTCGGCGATCATTTCGACGCCAACCTGGAACTGGAAAACCAGTTGCTGGCCAAGGGAAAGACAGACCTGCGCGACATGGTCCGCAACATCATTCCGCCTGGGGTCAGCTGCCTGTTCATTCGCCAGCCAGAGCCGCTGGGCCTGGGCCACGCCGTCCTTTGTGCCGCACCGGCGGTGGGCGACAAGCCCTTCGCCGTGCTGCTGGCCGACGATCTGATGAAGGGCGATATCCTGCCCACGCAGGCGCTGGTGGACGCGCATGAACGCACCGGATGCAACGTGCTGTCAGTGGCCGAGGTTGCCGCCGAGGACGTTTCCAAATACGGCATCGTCGCGCCGGGCACGCAGGCCGAGAACGGGCTGTGGGAAGTCCGCCAGGTTGTGGAAAAGCCTGAGCCCGGCAAAGCCCCCTCGCGCCTCGCCTCGTTTGGGCGCTATGTCTTCGAACCCGAGGTTTTCGATGTTCTGCGCGGGCTGAAACCGGGTGCCGGGGGTGAGATCCAGTTGGCCGACGCCATCGACACCCTGGCCAGCCGTGGCCGTGTGCTGGCCATGGAAAACCCATCGAAACGGTACGACTGCGGCGCCAAGTTCGGCTATCTGGAGGCGATCGTCGATTTCGCGCTTGCAGACCCGAAATATGGCGCGCCCTTCGCCGACCTGATCCGCGAACGGCTGGCGAGTCTGGAACCTGTCGGCCCGGCGCCGAAACTGACCGGCACCGGCTGACGCCACCGGCACCTGCCGTTCGGCACCCCTGTTATCGAAAAACCGGGCAGGGCGCGTTCGGGCCATCCTCGCGCCATGACCGGCGTGCTGCTCGGCGGTTTGGCCACGCCCCGGGTCATGGTCATACCGTTTCCGGTTGATCACTTCGGCAGGCGCGGGGGGCGGGGTGACGCGCCTTCGAAGGCGCGTGCGAACGGGCCAATCACAAAGCCCGTTCTTCGCCATTGCGCATGCGACCCGAGCCAATCAACCGGAGCTCGTATCAGTCAGGGTCAGCGACGGATACTGCGGCTGTTGGTGGCGCCCGCCACGACGACGCGCGCGGTCTGTTCCAGCATGATCTCGCTGATCGGCGCCGCCGCAACGATGGTCCGTGCCCGCGCGCTGCCGGTGGGCCGGGGCGTTCTCGGTGCTGCGGCGACAAGGCGATAGGTCATCACGCCATCCACCGGCCGGCCGTTGTTTTCGGCCACCAGTTCGGCATCCCACCAGCCCAGGCTGGGCACCAGCCCCTCGGCCCGCACCAGCGCCCCGGACGAGGTCCGCTCCACCGACAGCGCGGTGATCTGTTCCACCGCCGGGCGATTGTCCTGCACGGTCGAGATCTCGCCCAGTTGCGGCCCCTCGCGCGATGAACCGAACCAGTTGAATGGGTTCAGGCGCGACTCGCGCGCCGGCCCGCAACCGGCAAGCAGCAGGGCGCAGGCGAGAAGCAGGGCAAGCTGTTTCATCGGAATGTCTCTCTGTCCGGCCGCGTATCCGCGCGGTGGCCCTTGGAGTAACCGAAAGCGGGCCGCTTGAAAAGCGCCCTGCCCGCGCGGGCCTGCGGGCGCCGGCGGGGCTGGACCTTTGGCGCCGCTGGCCCTAGGTCTGGCCAAACCGACGCCGCTGCGCGCAGAGGACACGCCATGGCCGACCCCGAATTCGACGAGATCGCCGAGACTTTCGAGTTTCTGGACGACTGGGAGGACCGTTACCGCCATGTCATCGAGATGGGGCGCGACCTGACCCCGATGGACGATGCCCTGAAGGTGCCGGTGAACAAGGTCGAGGGCTGCGCCAGCCAGGTCTGGATTTTCCCGCAGGTCCGGGGCGAGGGCCGCGACGCGCGGTTCGATTTCCTGGGCGACAGCGATGCGATGATCGTGCGCGGGCTGATCGCCGTGTTGCACGCGCTCTATGCCGGGCGGCGGATGGACGAGGTGGTGTCCGTCGATGCGGCGGCGCATCTGGCCCGGCTGGGGCTGGACGAGCATCTGTCCTCGCAACGCTCGAACGGGGTGCGGGCGATGGTGGCGCGGATCCGGGCGCTGGCGCAGGGGCATCTGGACCGCGCGAATGCCTGACCCATTGTTGCTGGCCCAGATGGCCGGCCTGCTGCTGATCATCGGAGCCTTTGCCGGGGTGATCGCGGGGCTTCTGGGCGTGGGCGGGGGCATCGTGCTGGTGCCGGCCTTCTTCTATGCCTTCACCGTACTGGGCTATGACGGGCCGCAACTGATGCAGGTCTGCCTTGCCACGTCGCTGGCCACCATCGTCTTTACCTCGACCATATCGGTGCGCGCCCATCACGCGCGCGGCGCGGTGGACCTGGACATCCTGCGCGGCTGGGCACCGGGCATCGCCATTGGCGCTGTCCTTGGTGTGGTGGTGGCGGCGGGGTTGGCCTCGGTGGTGCTGCAGGCCATCTTCGGCGTGCTGGGCGTGGCGGTGGCGCTGTATCTGGCCTTTGGCCGCGCGCATTGGCGGCTGGGCGATGCCATGCCCACCGGGTTGGCAAAAGCCGCGACCGCACCGGGGCTGGGCTTCCTGTCGGTGCTGATGGGGATTGGCGGCGGGTCTTTCGGGGTGCCGCTGATGACGCTTTACGGCGTGGCGATTCATCATGCGGTGGCGACGGCGGCGGGCTTCGGGCTGGCGGTTTCGGTACCCTCGGTGGCGGGTTTCCTGCTGGTCTGGCCAGAGCAGGCGCCCCCGCTGTCAGTCGGCGCCATCAACCTGCCGGCCTTCCTGATCGTCATCGCGGTCAGCCTGCAGACCACCCGGCTGGGCGTGAAGCTGGCCCACTCGCTGGACCCGAAGCCGTTGAAGATTGTCTTCGCCGTGGTGCTGATGTTCACCGCCGGTAACATGCTGCGCAAGGCGCTGGGGTTCTGAGCCGCGAAGGCTTGGCAGCGCAGGCGCGTCTGCCCATATCGTCATCAGAGCCGGTTTCAGCGCTGACGCCGGCCACGAACCGATGCGAACACCCATGGGGAGTGCAAGATGCGGAACCTGACCGGCCTTCTGCGCATGATCCTGCGTCTTCTTGGCGATGCGCGCGCGATCAGCCGTGGACGCGGCGCCGAGCGGCTGATGCGCCGCAGCGCGCGCAAGGCGATGCGCAAATCCATGCGCAACCAGAGGCGTGGCCCGGGCAGCGGACAAGGGTGAGTTGCGCAGCGCCGTGACGGGTGCTGGCCGCAACCGCTGTCTGCCAGGGGTGGCAGAGCCGACAGGGCAGCGAACCGGGCCGGCGCGCCCTACAGCCCCAGCCGTGCGGTGACGATCTCGTTCACCGCCTTGGGGTTGGCCTTGCCGCCGGTGGCTTTCATCACCTGACCCACGAACCAGCCGGCCAGCTTCGGGTTGGCCTTGGCCTTTTCCACCTGCGCGGGATTGGCGGCGATGATCTCGTCCACGGCCTTCTCGATCGCGCCGGTATCGGTGACCTGCTTCATGCCGCGCGCCTCGACGATCTGCGCGGGATCGCCCCCCTCGGTCCAGACGATCTCGAACAGGTCCTTGCCGATCTTGCCGGAAATATCCCCCGCCTTGATCAGCCGCACGATGCCCGCCAGTTGCGCGGCGCTTACCGGGCTGGCGCCGATCTCCAGCCCTTCCTTCTTCAGCCGGCCGAACAGCTCGTTGATGACCCAGTTCGCAGCCATCTTGCCATCACCGGCCTCGCCCGCCACGGCCTCGAAATAGCGCGCGTTCTCCAGTTCCGCCGTCAGGACCGAGGCGTCGTAATCGGTCAGCCCGTAGTCGGCCATGAACCGCGCCTTCTTCGCGTCCGGCAGTTCCGGCAGCGCCGCGGCGATCCCGTCCACCCAGGCCTGCTCTATCTCCAGCGGCAGCAGGTCCGGGCAGGGGAAATAGCGGTAATCATGCGCCTCTTCCTTCGACCGCATGGACCGCGTCTCACCCTTGTCAGGGTCGAAAAGGCGGGTTTCCTGCACAACCTTGCCACCATCCTCGATGATGCCGATCTGGCGGCGGGCCTCGTATTCGATGGCGGCTTGAATGAAGCGCATCGAGTTCATGTTCTTGATCTCGCAACGCGTGCCCAGATGGGCAAAATCCTGGCTTTCCTGATATTTCTCATAGGCCCCGGGCCGGCAGACCGAGACATTCACATCCGCCCGCAGGTTGCCGTTCTGCATGTTCCCGTCACAGGTGCCTAAGTAACGCAGGATCTGGCGCAGCTTGGTGACATAGGCGGCGGCCTCTTCCGGGCCGCGGATGTCGGGGCGGCTGACAATCTCCATCAGCGCCACGCCGGTGCGGTTCAGGTCCACGAAAGACATGGTCGGGTCCATTTCATGGATCGACTTGCCGGCGTCCTGTTCGACATGGATGCGTTCGATCCGCACGCGCCGGGCCACGCCGGGGGCCATTTCGACGATCACCTCGCCCTCGCCCACCAGGGGCGCGTAAAGCTGGCTGATCTGATAGCCCTGCGGCAGGTCGGGGTAGAAATAGTTCTTGCGGTCGAAGGCACTGGCCAGGTTGATCTGCGCCTTCAGCCCCAGCCCGGTGCGCACCGCCTGTTCGATGCAGAATTCGTTGACCACCGGCAACATGCCCGGCATGCCGGCATCGATGAAGCTGACATTGCTGTTGGG
>SKNG01000053.1 GCA_007120685.1 Paracoccaceae bacterium
ACGCCGGACACCTGCCCGTGCCGGTCCAGTTCGATCACCCGCTGGCGGGCGCGCATGTCGATATCGTCATGCTCCTTGTAAAACGGGATCTCGGTCTCGGCCAGCAGCCGGAACGCCTCGGGGTCCACGGCGCGCAGGTCATCGGCGACGGCGGTGCCATCGAGAAACAGGTTCAGCCCGCCCTTCACGCTGTTGGCGCGGCAATGCAGGTACTGGATGCCGGGCGCCAGTTCCTCGGCCGGGACATCGGTGTGCAGTTCCAGCGCGCTGGCCGTATAGGCCAGGTTCGTCGGCTTGATATGGGTGCGCACGTCGAAATAGCTGCCGAAAAAGCTGGGGCGGATGGTGCCCAGCAGTGCCGCCGTGTCGGTCAGCGCGGCGTCGGTGTCCGGCATGTCGGTGACGATGGCCAGCCCCTCGGTCAGCAGGGCCTCCATCCAGCGGCGGCGTTCCTCGGCGCTGTTCATCAACCGGGGGTGCGAGACGCGGGTGACATGCGGGTAATGGTCGGCAAACCAGGGCCGGCGCTGCAGGTCGGCGGGGTCCGGGCGCTGGTCGCCCTGAGCGTAGCTGTTCAGCATCGCCAGCGGGTAGCGCGAGCGGTGATCCTCGCCCGCCCAGTCGATCACCAGCGCGCCGTCCTCCAGCCAGGCGTGGGCCGGGCGCGGGGTGGTGGCGTGGTGGAATATGTCGAAGACCCGTTCGCGGGTAATAGGATCAAATGACGTGGGGCAATTGTCCCGCAGCCACCAGTAGTTGAAATAACCCGCCCGGCCATCGCCCAGGGGCACGTCCAGCCCGGTTTCACCCAGGCTCAGGGTATCGATCACGGCGCCATCCATTGCCTGCCTCCTGATGCAGCATGTCCTCGCAGCCAAACGTAGACCCGGGCAAGGCGGGAAAAAATGTCGATTGCCCTGAAGGAAATATAAGTCCAGGTTTATTCTATGTCCCATCCGCTGCCCCCGCTTCGCCTGTTAACCGCCTTTGCCGCCGTGGCGCGCAGCGGGTCGGTGCAGGCGGCGGCGGCGGAACTGAACGTCACCCAGCCGGCGATCAGCCAGGCGGTGAAGCAGTTGGAAGACCATGTCGGCCAGCCGCTCTTGGATCGGGGGCGCCGGCCCGCCCGGCCTACCGAGGCGGGCGAGACGTTGGCCCGCGCCATCCTGGACGGGCTGGGCCAGATTGCGCAGGCGCTGGAGGCGCTGCGGCTGGCGCAGGCGGGCCATGACGGCACGGTGACGGTGGCCTGTTCGGTGGGGGTGGCGACCTATTGGCTGATGCCGCAGCTTTCGGCCTTTTACCGTGCCTATCCGGAGTATCTGGTCAATGTCATGACCACGCCCACTGGCTCGCCGCCCATGGGCGAAGGCGTGGATCTGGCCATCCGCTTTGGGCACGGGCGCTGGACGGATGGCGCCGTCCACCACCTGTTTGACGAGGTTGTGGAGCCGCTTTGTGCGCCGGAACTGCGTGCGCGCCACGGGGCTGTGGTATCGCCGGCAGCGGTGTCGCTGCTGCATGTGCGCTCGTCCGAGCCGTCCTGGCTGTCCTGGGAGGCGTACCTGCGCGCCACCGGGCAACCGCCGGTGCGGCGCGAGGGGCAGGTGTTCACCAACTACGTGCAGGCCACGCAGGCGGCGCTGGAAGGGCATGGGATGATGCTGGGCTGGCGCTCGATCGCCGGTGCGCTGTGTGCGGCGGGCAGGCTGGTCCCGGCCGGGCTGCCGCCGCTAGCGGTGCCGGATGCGTTCTTTCTGATTGCGCGCGGCAAGCGCCGGGGCAAAGCCAGCGAGGTCTTTGCCGATTGGCTGCTGGCCAACGCCGCCACTCCAGGCTGACGCCCCATTGCCAAAGGGATGGGCGAGAAAGACCGCAGGCGCACAACCCGACCGGCTGATTTTCAACCCGGATCAGTAACTTTCGGGACAATGGTGCCCAGGAGAGGACTCGAACCTCCACGCCCGTACGGGCACTAGCACCTGAAGCTAGCGCGTCTACCAGTTCCGCCACCTGGGCAGGTTGCGTAGGCGGTGATTATCGGCGCGCCACGGGGCTGTCAACGGGGTATCAACCCTTTTTCGGCTGCCATAAATCGGTGTGTTGCGCCAGCAGCGCGCGCCTGGCGGCGGCGGCCCGCGGGACTATATCTTCTTGTGACAAGGCCCTTCCGGCGATAAGCAACGCGGCAACCGACGGTCTGCGCGCAACGAGGGAATTCCAATGTCGAAACTGGTCACGATCTTTGGCGGCTCGGGCTTCGTGGGGCGCTACATTGCCCGGCGGATGGCGCAGGCAGGCTGGCGGGTGCGGGTGGCGGTCCGACGCCCCAATGAGGCGCTTTTCGTGCGTACCTATGGTGTTGTCGGTCAGGTCGAGCCGGTGTTGTGCAACATCCGTGACGAAGCCTCGGTCCGCGCGGCGCTGGCCGGAGCCGATGCGGCGGTGAACTGCGTGGGCATCCTGTTCGAAGCCGGCAAGAACCGGTTCGATCCGGTGCAGGCCCAGGCGCCCGGTCAGATCGCAAGACTGGCCGCCGAGGCGGGTGTGGCACAGCTTGTGCAGATTTCGGCCATCGGCGCCGATGCCGGGTCGCAAAGCGCCTATGCGCGCAGCAAGGCCGCGGGCGAGGCGGCGGTGCGCGCGGCCTTCCCCGATGCTGTCATCCTGCGCCCGTCCATCATCTTCGGCCCCGAGGACCAGTTCTTCAACCGCTTCGCCGGCATGACCCGGTTTGCGCCCTTCCTGATGGTGGCCGGGGCCAGTTCGCGCTTTCAGCCTGTCTATGTGGATGACGTGGCACAGGCGGCGCAAAAAGCGATCCTGGGCGCGGTGGCGCCCGGCACCTACGAGCTTGGCGGGCCGGAGGTGAAGACCTTCCGCGAGTTGATGCAGATGATGCTGGCCGAGATCCGGCGCAAGCGCATCATCGTCAACATGCCCTGGCCGATGGCGCATGCCGTTGCTGGTGGCTTGAGCGTCCTGCAGGCGGTCACGCTGGGGCTGTTCACCAATTCCGTGCTCACCCGTGACCAGCTGCGCAATCTGGCGAAGGACAATGTGGTGGCCGAGGGGGCAAAAGGCTTTGCCGATCTGGGCATTGCACCGGTGCCGATGGAACTGGTGCTGCCGGATTACCTGTGGCGCTTTCGGCCGACCGGGCAGTACACCGCCATCCGGGAATCGGCGAGCGGGCTGAAGCGTCAGGAATAGGCGATCAGCAGCAGCAACGCGCCCAGGATCACGCGGTAGATCACATAGGGCGTGAAGCTGACCAGATGCAGGAAACGCATCATCAGCGCCAGCGCCGCATAGGCCGCGAAGAACGCCAGCACTGCGCCCAGGCTCAGTTGCCACAAGAGATCCGCGTCCAGAGGCTGGCCAGGCAGTCTCAGCAGCAGATAGCCGCTGGAGGCAAGCGTGATGGGGATCGACATGAGCATGGCCAACCGGGCGGCCTCGTGCCGCTCGAAGCCCAGCATGCGCCCGGCGGTCATGGTGATGCCAGAGCGCGACACGCCGGGGATCAGCGCCACGGCCTGCCAAAGCCCCATGATCAGCGCGTCTTTCAACCGCCATTCCTGCGCCAGACGGCGTTCGGGGAACGTGCGGTGCGCCCACCACAACAGGATGCCGAAAATGATCATCATCCAACCGATCACGGTGGCATTGCGCAACAGGTCGATCCATCCGGTGAGCGTCAGAATGCCGCCCAGCAGCAGTGCGGGCACGGTCGCCACCGCCAGCGCGAAGGCCAGAAACGATTCAGGACTGCCAAGCGAGCCGCGCAGCAACTGGCCGGTTCCGGTCAGGATGCGGGCGAAATCGGCCCGGAAATAAAGGCATACCGCGACGATCGAACCCAGATGCACGGCAACATCCAGCGCGATGGCGTCGGTATCGGGTGACGTGCCGAGTTCATGCAGCAAAACCAAATGGGCAGAAGAAGAGATCGGCAGAAATTCCGTAATCCCCTGCACAATGGCCAGTATGAACAGGTGAAAGAGAGTCATGGATGGACCTATCGTTTGGGGCGTTTTGGCATAGCGCCAACAGCAGGAAAAGCGCTAAAATAGTAAACTGTGCTGACATAAATACATGGGCGCTGATCTGCCCCGCACCGATTGCGGCAGTGATTTCCGGTAAAAAAGTCATACTTGCTGACTTTTCTTTTCCCTGATGACGCAGTATCTGTGGCTGACTGTCAGGGGGAGTCAGCTGATGGCACAGAATCGGATGCTGAAATTCGTCACTGTCGGCAAGGAGATGCCGGCGAAACGCGACGCCGACGAGCGGCGGGCGGATTTCGACGAGATCTATGGCGAGTATGCCGCCGAGAAGGCAGCCGAACAGGCCGGGCGCTGCAGCCAGTGCGGCGTGCCCTATTGTCAGACGCATTGCCCGCTACACAACAATATTCCCGACTGGCTGATGTTAACCGCCGAGGGGCGGCTTCAGGAAGCCTATGAGATGAGCCAGTCCACCAATACGTTCCCCGAGATCTGCGGCCGCATCTGCCCGCAGGATCGGTTGTGCGAGGGCAATTGCGTGATCGAACAGGCCGGGCACGGCACGGTGACGATTGGCGCCATCGAGAAATATCTGACCGATCTCGCCTGGGAGAACGGCTGGGTCAAGCCGCTGACCGCCGCCGAGGAACGCGCGGAGTCGGTGGGCATCATCGGCGCTGGCCCCGGCGGGCTGGCGGCGGCCGAGCGGCTGCGGCGGGCCGGCGTTCAGGTTACCGTTTATGACCGATATGATCGCGCGGGCGGGTTGATGACTTATGGCATACCGGGCTTCAAGCTTGAAAAACCGGTGGTGATGCAGCGGATAGAACAGCTGGAAGCCGGTGGCGTGCAATTCGTGCTGAATTGCAACGTGGGCGAGGACATCAGCTTCAGCGCCATCCGCGGCCAGCATGACGCGGTGATCGTTGCCACCGGCGTCTACAAGAGCCGTGAGCTGGGCGGGCCGGGGTCGGATCTGCCGGGTATCGAGCGGGCGATCGACTATCTGACCGCCTCGAACCGCAAGAGCTTTGGAGACGAGGTGCCGGAATTCGATAGTGGCCGGCTCGATGCGTCGGGCAAGCGCGTGGTGGTGATCGGCGGTGGCGATACGGCGATGGACTGCGTGCGCACGGCGATCCGCCAGGGGGCGAAAAGCGTGACCTGTCTATACCGGCGCGACCGCGAAAACATGCCGGGCTCGCAGCGTGAGGTGCAGAATGCCGAGGAAGAAGGCGTGCGCTTTGCCTGGTTGACGGCGCCGGACGGGTTCCAGGGCGATGGTCAGGTCAGCGGCGTGCGCGTGCAGCGCATGCGGCTGGGCGCGCCTGATCTGAGCGGGCGCCGGACGCCAGAGCCCATCGCGGGCGACATCTACGTGGAAACGGCCGATCTGGTCATCAAGGCGCTGGGATTCGAGCCCGAGGAACTGCCAAGCCTCTGGGGCGAGGCCGACCTGCCTGTGACCCGCTGGGGCACCATCCGCGCAGAGTTCGGCACGCATCGGACGGCGCTGGATGGCGTCTGGGCCATCGGCGATATCGTCCGTGGGGCCAGCCTGGTGGTCTGGGCGATCCGCGATGGGCGCGAGGCAGCGGATTCGGTGCTCGACTACCTGTCCCAGCCCGCGCAGGTCGCTGCCGAATGACCGTCGCTGGCAACGAAGCGAGGCAAGGGTTTTTCGAAAACCCTTGCAAATTCCTTGATCAAGGAATTTGCGTCACAGCTTTCCTGCGCGTGGCTCGCTGACCGGAAAAAATTCGAAAGGAACCCACATGCGTCGTGATTTCGACTGGGCCGAGGGTGAGGCCGCAAGACGGCAGTGGATGGCCGAGAACAGCCTCTATCGCGCCGAGGACGAACATGCCTCCTGCGGCGTCGGGCTGGTGGTTTCGATCGATGGCACGCCCTCGCGGCAGGTTGTCGAGAATGGCATCGACGCGCTGAAGGCCGTCTGGCACCGCGGCGCTGTCGATGCCGATGGCAAGCCCGGCGATGGCGCAGGCATTCATGTCCAGATCCCGGTACGCTTCTTCTACGACCAGATCCGCCGTACCGGGCACGAGCCGGACACAGACGCGCTGATGGCCGTGGGCCAGGTCTTCCTGCCGCGCACCGATTTCGGCGCGCAGGAACGCTGCCGCACCATTGTAGAGACCGAGGTGCTTCGCATGGGCTATGCCATCTACGGATGGCGCCATGTGCCGGTGAACACCACCGTTCTGGGCGAAAAGGCCAATGCCACCCGGCCCGAGATCGAGCAGATCCTGATCCGTAACACGCGCGGCACCGATGCCGAGACCTTCGAGCGCGAGCTTTACGTCATCCGCCGGCGGATCGAAAAGGCCGCCGCTGCCGCGCAGATCCAGGGCCTCTATCTTTGCAGCCTGTCCTGCCAGTCGATCATCTACAAGGGCATGATGCTGGCCGAGCAGGTGGCCGAATTCTACCCTGACCTGCAGGACGCGCGTTTCGAGAGCGCCTTTGCCATCTATCATCAGCGCTATTCCACCAATACCTTCCCGCAATGGTGGCTGGCGCAGCCCTTCCGCATGCTGGCCCATAACGGCGAGATCAACACGCTGAAGGGCAATGTGAACTGGATGAAAAGCCATGAGATCCGCATGGCCTCTTCCG
>SKNG01000034.1 GCA_007120685.1 Paracoccaceae bacterium
CTGGCGCTGGGGGCGGTGCCCTTCATGCTGGGCGACGCGCTGGTGACCGAAGGCGGGCGGGCGCGGCTGTGGCGGGTGGTGCTGGCCCGCGGCGCGTTCCTGGCCTCGCTGGCGCTGGCGGTGGCGCTGGATTTCCAGGGGCTGTTCTTCCTGGTTATCATCCTGCCGGTGATCTTGCTGTTCTTCCTGCTCTTCGGGCTGATGGCGGGCTGGGTGGGCCGGCGCACGGGGCTGCCGGCGGCGGCGGGCATGGGGATGGGGCTGGTGCTGGCCTGGGCGCTGGGCGTGACCTTTCCGATGGTGGCGCTGTAAAGAACGGCGCGCTGCGGCAGGGGCCGGGACCAAATCGATTTAAGTAATCGATTTGCAAGCGCCTTACTGTAAGGCGCTTTCTCGCCAGGCAGCCGCCGTTGCGCTACTCCTCTGCCCCGCTGTCGAGCCGCTTCAGCCAGCTTGTCGCCTCCGCCAGCACCGTCCGGCGGCGGTCCTCGCTCATCCGGTCCCAGGTGCGATACATCTGCGCCATGCGCGGATTGCCCTGAAACCGCTCGCGGTGCCGGTCCAGGAAATGCCAGTAGAGCAGGTTGAACGGGCAGGCCCCCTCGCCCGTCTTCGCCTTCACGTCATAGCCGCAGCCCCTGCAGTAATCCGACATCCGGTCGATGTAGGCCCCTGACGACACATAGGGTTTCGACCCCAGCACCCCCCCGTCGGCGAATTGCGACATGCCCAGCGTGTTCGGCGCCTCGACCCATTCGTAGGCATCCGCATAGACCGACAGATACCATTCATGCACCGCGCCCGGGTCCACGCCGGCCAGCAGGGCGAAGTTGCCCGTCACCATCAGCCGCTGGATATGATGCGCATAGGCATGCCGGCGGGTCTGCTCCACCACCGCAGAAACACAGGCCATCTTCGTCGGCCCGCCCCAATAGAACCCCGGCAGCTTCCGTCCGTGCCCCAGTGCGTTCTGCTGCGCGTAATCCGGCCCGTGCAGGTCATAGATGCCGCGCACATATTCGCGCCAGCCGATGATCTGGCGGATGAAGCCCTCGGCCGAATTGACCGGCACATCGCCCGCCTCATAGGCTGCCTGCACCGCGTCGCAGACCTCGGCCGGGGTCAGCAGCCCCAGGTTCAGATAGGGCGCGATCAGCGCGTGATGCAGGAACGGGTCGCGCGTCAGCATCGCGTCCTGATAGGGGCCGAAATCGGCCAGATGGTGCTTGACGAAATGCCGCAGAACCGCCAGCGCCCCGCGCCGGGTGGTGGCGTAGTTGAACCCCTCCACCGCACCGAAATGATTGTCGAAGCGGCGGGCCACCAGATTGATCACATCGACTACCACGTCATCATGGCCATGCTGAATGGGCTTTTCGCGCAACAGATCGTCCTGCGCCGGCTTGCGGTTGTCATGGTCGTAATTCCACTGCCCGCCGGCCGGGTCGTCGCCTTCCATCAGATAGCCGGTGCGCCGACGCATCAGGCGATAGAAGTGCTCCATCCGCATCACCTTGCGCCCCTTCGCCCAGTCGGCGAACACATCCGGCGGACAGAGAAACCGGTCATCGGGCAGCACGCTGACCCGCAGCGGCAGGTCCTGCAGCGCCGTGCGCAACCGCCATTCGCCCGGCTGGGTGGCCAGCACCGATTGCGCGCCCGTTGCCTCGGCCTGGCGGATCAGCTCGCCGCAGATCGAGCCGGTGTTGTCCGGGTCGTCGAGCCGCGTATAGGCCACCTGCCAGCCCTTTTCGCGCAGGCCCTCGGCGAACTTCCGCATCGCCGAGAGCACCAGCACGATCTTCTGCGGATGATGCGGCACATAGCCGGTCTCCTCGGCCACCTCGGCCATGACCACCGTGTCGCGCTGCGGATCGGCGCGCCCCAGCGCCCCCGCGCCTTCGGTCAACTGGTCGCCCAGCACCAACACCAGCCGCCCGTTGCGCCGGCTCACCAGGGGATCTCCTTGCCCGCCCAGTCATAGAACCCGCCCGAATGCGCCGGCTCCAGACCGTCGATCACCGACCACAGGTTTGCCGCGGCCTCCTTCGGCGGGACCGCCGGGTGGCGGCCCAGGTATTTCCGGGTCAGCGGGGTTTGCACGGTGCCGGGGTGCAGCGCGACGCAGATCAGGTCCCTGTGCGTGCGGCCCAACTCGATGGCCGCCGAATGCAGCAACTGGTTGAGCGCCGCCTTGGCCGCGCGATAGCCGTACCAGCCCCCCGCCCGGTTGTCGCCGATCGACCCCACCCGGGCCGAGAGCGCGGCAAAGAACGCCCGCCCCTGCCGGGGCAGCAGCCGCGCGGCATGTTTCAGCACCAGCGCGGGGCCGATGGCGTTGAGCGCGAATTGCGCGGCAAACGCCGGGCCGTCCAGCGCGGCAAGCGATTTCTCCGGCCCGTTGTCACCGATCTGCAACGCGCCGGTGGCCACGAGCACGGCATCATAAGGCCCGTCCAGCGCGCCGAGAGTGCGCTCGATGCTTGCCTCATCCGTTACGTCCAGCCCGTCCGCGCTGCGCGACAGCCGGGTGACCTGCGCCCCGCGCCCCTCGGCCGCACACGCCAGTGCCGACCCGATGCCCCCAGAAGCACCGATGACCAAAACCTGCATTTTCGGTTCCCCTATTTTCCGAAGGAACTAGAGGCCACCGCCCCCGCGTCCAGCCGTTGACACCACCCGCCGCAGCCCCCACCCTGCCGCGGCCCGGGAAGGAGACGCCGATGACCGCCATCCCCTATCTGACTGCCGCCGACTGCGCGCCGCTGATGGACTGGATCGCCCTGACCGACGCGATGATCGATGGCCACCGCCGCCCGCCCGCCGATCTGCGCGACGTGCTGCTGGCGCGGGGCCAGGACCGGTTGCTGTCGCGCGCGGCCTGGATCGACGGGCTGGGCGTGGGGGTGAAATCGGTCACCGTCTTTCCCGGCAATCCCGCCGCCGGCCGGCCCAGCGTGCAGGGCGCGATGCTGGTTTTCGACGATGCCAGCGGCGCGCCGCTGGCGGTGATCGAAAACGCACTGGTGACGAAATGGAAGACGGCGGGCGACTCGCTTCTGGGCGCGCGGCTGCTGGCGCGGCCCGAAGCGCGGCGGCTGCTGATTGTCGGCGCCGGCACGGTGGCGGCCTCGCTGATCGAGGCCTACGGCGCGCTGATAAAGGGGCTGGAGGTGACGCTCTGGGCACGGCGGGTTGAGGCCGCGCAGGCGCTCGCGGCGCGCTATCCGGGCGTGCGCGTGGCCAAGGATCTGGAAGCGGCGGTGCGCGGGGCCGAGATCGTGGCGACCTGCACCATGGCGCGCGAGCCGCTGATCCGGGGCGACTGGCTGCAGCCCGGCCAGCATCTGGACCTGATCGGCGCCTTCACGCCCGAGATGCGCGAGGCGGACGATACTGCCATCACCCGCGCCAAAATCTTCGTGGACAGCCGCGCCACCACCATCGGCCATATCGGCGAGATCGACATCCCCCTGCGCGCCGGGGTCATCGCCGAGGCGGATATCCTGGGCGATCTGCACGATCTGGTAGCCGGTAGCGCCGGGCGGCACTCGGCAGAGGACATCACGCTATACAAGAACGGCGGCGGCGCGCATCTGGACCTGATGACCGCACAAATGATCCTGGACCGCTGGCGGGCAACGCAGTAGCAGGGAAACCGCATTCGGCCGCAACAGGCTTTGCAAACGGCCCGTGTCAGGATCGGCACGGGCTTTCTTGGTCCGCTCGAACCTCTTGATACAGCGTCCGGCCGAGAACTTCGGGAAGCGTCGGAAAACGGGCTTTCGAAAGCCCGTTTCACGCGCCTTCGAAGGCGCGTTCCCCGGCGGCGCCCCAACACGCGCACCGGCTTGACACCCTCGCCCCCCGGCCCATCTGCCCCGCAGCAGGAAACAACCGGGCCGCGCCTTCATGCATGACCTAGACCCCACCCGCCGCGCCGGCGAGGCGCAGCTTGCCGCCTTTACCCCGCGCATGGGCCGCCGCTACGCCGCGCGACGCAATTTCGATCACGGCCCGGGGGCGCATGCGCATGTTTCCACCCTGTCGCCCTGGATCCGCCGCCGACTGGTGCTGGAACGGAACGCGGTGGCCGCGGCGCTGGCCGAACACGGGGCCGAGGGGGCCGAGAAATTCATCCAGGAGGTGATCTGGCGCGGCTATTTCAAGGGCTGGCTGGAACAGCGCCCGCAGGTCTGGGCCAGCTACCGTGACGGTGTGGCGGCAGATCTGGCAGTGCTGGAGGATGACCGCCGCCTGCGCCGCCGCATCGAGGCCGCCGAGGCCGGCGAGACCGGGCTGGAGTGTTTCGACGCCTGGGCGCGGGAACTGGTGGACACCGGCTATCTGCACAATCACGCGCGGATGTGGTTCGCCTCGATCTGGATTTTCACCTTCGGCCTGCCCTGGCGGCTGGGGGCGGATTTCTTCTACCGGCACCTGCTGGACGGCGATCCGGCCTCGAACACGCTGGGCTGGCGCTGGGTGGCGGGGCTGCACACGCGCGGCAAGGCCTATGCGGCGCAGGCCTGGAACATCGCCAAATTCACCGGCGGGCGGTTCCATCCACGCGCGGCCGATCTGGCGGCGGATGTGGCCGGGCTGCAGGCTCTGGAACCCGAGGGCCTGCCGCCCCTGCACCCGCTGCGCGCGCCCCGCCGCCCGGACCTTTCCGCGCCCAGCCTGCTGCTGATCACCGAAGAGGACTGCCGGCCCGAGGATTTCGCCCCCGCCCTGCGGGACATCCGCGCGGTGCTGGCCCTGCGGGCCAGTGCGCTGCGCTCGCCCCGCCCGGTGGCCGAGGCCGTGGCGCGGTTCGAGGCCGGCGCGCTGGACGATGCCGTGGCGCGGCTGGGGCTGGCGGCAACGACCGAAGTGGCCGGCGTGCCCGCCGATCTGGCCCGCCTTGCCGCCAGGGCCGGCGCGCGCCAGATCGTCACGCCCTATGTGCCGCAGGGCCCGCTGCGCGACTGGCTGGACGCGGCGGCGCCGACGCTTTCGGCAGAGGGCGTCGCGCTGGCCGAATGGCAGCGGGACTGGGATGGGCTGATCTGGCCGCATGCGCGGGCGGGGTTCTTCAAGGTGAAGCAGAAAATCCCGGCCATCCTGCATGACGCCGGGCTGACGTGAGAGGCAGCAACCGGGGGTGTTGACGGTCCGACCGCAGCCGCGAGACCGTGTCTGATCCTGGTCTTGCCTGCCGTTCTTGCGTTCCTTTCCCTCGGCTGCGCCCGAAACAGCTCAGCAGGCCGCCCGGGGCCCGCTGGCCGATCACCCGGCCTCGTAAAGCCCCGCGTGTTCGATGCGCAGGTCGCGCTTGAGGATCTTGCCGCTGGCATTCTTCGGCAGCGCCGGGGTGATGACCACCTGTTTCGGCGCCTTGAACCCTGCCAAAGCCTCGCGGCAATAGGCCATCACCGCCTCTGCCCCCAGATCAGCGCCTGCCTTGGGCACCACCACCGCCGTCACCGCCTCGATCCAGGTCGGATGCGGCAGGCCGATCACCGCCACCTCGGCCACGTCGGGGTGACGGAAGATCGCCTCTTCCACCTCGCGGCTGGCGACATTCTCGCCGCCGGTCTTGATCATGTCCTTCTTGCGGTCGACGACATAGAGATAGCCATCCTCGTCAAGCCGCCCCAGATCGCCGCTGTGAAACCAGCCGTTACGGAAGGCGTCTGCCGTCTTTTCGGGGTCGTTGTAATACTCCGAGATCAGATGCGGGCTGCGATGCACGATCTCGCCCACCTCGCCCACCGCCACCGGCTGGTCTTCGTCGTCCACCACGCGGGTTTCCACGTTCAGCGACGCCCGGCCCGCCGAGCCCAGCTTGGTCATCTGCTCATGCGGCAGCAGGATCGTGGCCAGCGGCGCCATCTCGGTCTGGCCGTAGAAGTTGTAAAGCTTCATCGCCGGCAGCCGCCGCGCCAGTTCCTCGATCACCGCGGTGGGCATGATCGAGGCGCCGTAATAGCCGGCCTGCAGGCTGGACAGGTCGCGCTTGTCGAAATCGGGGTGGCGCAGAAGGCCGATCCAGACCGTCGGCGGGCAGAAGAGCTTGGTCACGCCATGCGCCTCGATCGCTTCCAGCATCTCGGCCGGGTCGGCCTTGTCATGCAGGATCGAGGTGGCGCCGAGATACAGATCCGGGGTCAGGAAACAGTCAAGCTGCGCGCAGTGAAAGAGCGGCAGGCAATGCAGTTCGATGGCATCGGGCTTCATCTCGCCATCGACGATGCAACTGGTCCATTGCGCGTAAAGCGCGGCCGAGGTCAGCAGCGCGCCCTTGGGGCGGGATTCGGTGCCCGAGGTATACATCATCTGGATGGGGTCGTCGGGCGCGACATCGGTCCAGACCTCGGCGGCATCATCGTGGTCCAGGATGGCCGAGGCCGGTTGCCAGCCGTCCGGCGCTTGCGTGCCGGCATGGTCGATGGCGAAGCGCGGCAGGTCCAGCCCGGCCTCGGCCATGGCGGCATCGGCGGTGGGGCAGAGCGCATCCTCGGCCAGGATCAGCCGCGCGCCGGCATGGGTCAGCACATAGGCCACGTCATGGGCGTTGAGCATGAAGTTGATCGGCACCACCACCGCGCCCAGCCGGGTGATGGCGA
>SKNG01000157.1 GCA_007120685.1 Paracoccaceae bacterium
GCAGACCATCACCGGCGCCGGGCAGGCGCTGGGGTTCGACATCGACCCGGTCTGGAAGACCAAGCTTATCAATGGCTGGGACGATATCGACATGACCGGATCCTATCGAGCGAAGATCTCCGAATACGCCGCCAAGCGCCGGGAACAGGCGCCGTGGATCTGGGACACTTCTGACCGCAACACAAACCGGGGCACGGCCCCAACACCAGGGAGACCAAGATGCAACATCTCAAACTGACCGGCCTGAGCGCCGCCATTGCGTTGATGGGCAGCACCGCGCTGGCCCAGCAGACCATCACCGCTGTCCATGCCTTCCCCGAAACGCTGGTCTAGACCCAGTCCTTCCTGCAATTCGTCGAGGCCGTGAACGAGCGCGGCGAGGGCGTGATCCAGATCGATGTGCGCGGCGGGCCGGAAGCCATCGGGATGTTCCAGCAGCCCGACGCGGTGCGTGACGGGATCGTGGACATGGTCTACACGCCAGGGTCCTTCTATGCCGGCGCGCTGCCGGAAAAGGACGCGATGGTCACCTCGAACCGCACGGCGGGCGAGGTGCGTCAGAACGGCGGCATCGACCTGATCAACGAAATCCATCAGGAGCGGATGGGCGTCTACTACCTGGGCTGGTTCGACAGCGGCGTGTGCTACAACATCTTCACGGTGGAGGAGCCGGTCTTTACCGCCGAGGGCGATCTGGACATGTCCGGCGCCCGGCTGCGCGGCAATGCCGTCTACAACGCCTTCTTCACCAACACGCTGGGCGCGCAGGTGATCGACCTGCCCACGGGCGAGGTCTTCGCCGCGCTGGAGCGCGGCATCGTCAACGCCACCGGCTGGACGCAGATCGGCCTGCTGGACCTGCGCTGGAACGAATTCGTCAACTACCGGATAGAGCCCTGTTTCTTTTCCACCGATCTGGGCGTGATCATCAACATGGACAGCTGGAACGCGCTGACGCCCGAGGCGCAGGCGGTCCTGCAGGAAGTGGCGATCGAGCACGAGGTCAGCAGCGCAGAGTCGCATCTGGAGCGCCGCGACCGCGAGTTCGCAGAGCTTGAGGCTGGCGGCATGGTCGCGGTCTCGCTGGAGGGCGAGGCAGCGGCGCGCTATCTGCAGGGCGCGCGCGAATCGACCTGGAACCGGATGCGCGAGCTGATGGAGGCGTCGCCGCTGGACCCCGATCATTTCGACCGGCTGATCGAGCATTTCTACGACTTCGAGCGCGCCGGCGGCTAAGCCCGGCGTCTGACACAGCGGGGCGCCCCGGCCCGGGGGCGCCCCGCATTCCCCTCTTCCCCTCGCGCCCCTCCTCTAGCCGGAGCCTGAAGGATGAACGCCACGCTCCCCGCTCCGCTGCGGCTGCTGATCCGGGCCTATGACGGGCTGATCAGCCTGATGGCGATCATCGCCGGGGGCGCGCTGGTCTGGCTGATGGTGGCCATCGTCACTTCGGTCAGCATGCGCAATCTCGGCGTGCAGCCCTTTGCCTGGCTGTTCACCTCTACCGAATACGGCGTTTTTTACATGACCATGCTGGGCGCGCCCTGGCTGGTGCGCAGGCGGGGGCATGTGCATATCGAACTGGTCACCGCGGCCTTGCCGGACCGGCTGCGCCGCGGGCTGAGCCGGCTGGTGGCGCTGGGCTGCGTCGTCGTCTGCGCCTGGCTGGCCTGGCGCGGCTTCCTGCTGGTGCAGACGAATATCGAACGGATGGACTATGACGTGCGGGCCTATTTCTACCCGCGCTGGCTGTTGACCATCGCCTTTCCGGTCAGCTTCGGCCTGATGGCGATGGAATTCGCCCGCTTCGCCTTCGGGCGCGAGCTGATGCATAGCGGGCAGGCGGGGATTCACGAATGATCTGGTACGAATCGCTCGCCATCCTTCTGGGCATCATCATGGTGCTGATGGCGCTGGGCATGCCCGTGGCTATCGCCTTCCTGGCCGCCTGCATCGCCGGGGCCTGGCTGTTCATGGGCGGCGCGCGAGGCACCACGCAGATGCTGGGCAACGGGCTGGGCGCGTTGACCAACTATGCGCTGGTGCCGATCCCGCTGTTCCTGCTGATGGGCGAGATTTTCTTTCACACCGGGCTGGGTTCACGCATGTTCGCCACCATCGACCGGCTGCTGGGCCGGCTGCCGGGGCGGCTGAGCTATGTCACCGTGCTTGGCGGGACGGGCTTTGCCACCATGTCGGGCAGTTCCATGGGTTCGACCGCTCTGATGGGCAGCCTGATGGTGCCAGAGATGAACCGCCGCGGCTACAAGCGCTACATGTCGTTGGGCCCGATCCTGGGCACCGGCGGGCTGGCCATCATCATCCCGCCCTCGGCCCTGGCGGTGCTGCTGGCGACGCTGGCGCGGGTGGATATTGCCGAGCTGCTGATCGCCGGGATCATCCCGGGGCTGATCCTGGCGGGGCTCTACCTGCTGACCATCTTCATCCAGACCCGGATGGACCCGTCAGCCGCCCCGCCCTACGAGGTGCCGCCGATCCCGCTGCGCGAAAAGCTGTTCCTGGTGCTGCGCGACGTGGTGCCAATGGTGGGGCTGATGATCGGCATCGTGATGATGATGCTTTACGGCTGGGCCACCCCGTCCGAGGCTGCGGCCTTCGGCGCGCTGGGCGTGCTGCTGCTGGCGGCACTCTTCCGGGCGATCACCATCGAGGCGCTGATCGCTTCGGTCACCGGGGCGCTGCGGGTCACGCTGATGGCCTATCTGATCGTCTTCGGCTCGGCCACCTTCAGCCAGCTTCTGGCCTTCTCGGGCGCCTCGCGCGGGCTGATCACCTGGGCCACCAGCTTCGATCTGGCGCCGGTAGCGATGTTGTTGGCGATGTTCGCGGTGCTGCTGATCCTGGGCATGTTCATGGAACAGATCTCGATGATGCTCTTGACCGTGCCGATCTTTTTCCCGCTGGCCACGCATCTGGGCTTCGATCCGATCTGGTTCGCGCTGATCATGCTGCTCGCGCTTGAGATCAGCTTCACCACCCCGCCCTTCGGGTTGCTGCTCTTCGTGATGAAAGGGGTGGCGCCGCCCGAAACCACCATGCGCGATATCTACATGGCCGCGATCCCCTTCATCCTGTGCTCGATGGTCCTGGTCGCGCTCCTGATCCTGTTTCCGGGCCTCGCCTTGTGGTTGCCGGGACGCTGAGCAAGCTGCATGGCCTTCTGCTGACTGGCATCTTCCTACGCCGGTCACGTTTCTTCGGATGTTCACCCGGCGCATTGCGGCGCCGGGACTTTGTGCCCCTCGCCTTCAGCCGCTGCCGGCGGGTGGCATGCGGTATCCCGCCGAAGGACTTGGGAACGGGAAAAAGGGCTTTCGAAAGCCCTTTTTTACGCGCCTTCGAAGGCGCGTTTCCACGCGGCGGACGAAGCGATCACCTGTATGCCGTGTCAGCTGGTCAGCGTGGCGGTGGAGGCGAAGAACATCGCCTGCGATACCGCCGAGCGGACCTGCTCCGGCGCGAAGGGCTTGGTGATCAGGAAGGCCGGCTCAGGCCGCTCGCCGGTCAACAGCCGGTCAGGGAAGGCAGTGATGAAGATCACCGGCAGATCGGGCATCTCGGCCAGCAGATCGTTCACCGCGTCGATGCCCGAGGAATTGTCGGCCAGCTGGATATCGGCCAGCACCAGGTCCGGCGGCGTTTCGCCCCCCATCGCCACGGCCTGGTCACGGGTGCGGGCGATGCCGGTCACCGCATGGCCCATGTCGGTGACGATGTTGCGGATGTCCAGCGCGATCAGCGGCTCGTCCTCGATCACCATCACCCGGCCGCGAAGCCCCTCGGCCATCTCGTGATAGGCGATGGCGACCAGTTCCTCGGCGTCGCCCGCGCCGATCTGCATGATCTGGCCGATCTCGGCATGGCTGAATTCCTCGATCGTGCGCAAAAGCAGCGCCTCGCGGGTGTTCGGCGTCAGCCGCGCCAGATGCGCCTGCGCGCGCGCCTCCAGACCGCTACCAGCGCCCTCGCCGGCGACCGGCGCGCCGGAGCTGGACCAGACCGCATGGAAGGCGGCAAAGAGCGCGATCTTCGGCTCCTCGGCCTGCGCCAGCAGCGCGCGGTCGCCCACCATCGCCTCCAGCGTGACGGCGGCGTAGCGGTCGCCGCTGTCCTGGCTGCCGGTCAGCGCGCGGGCGTAGCGGCGCAGGCAAGGCAGTTCGGCGGCGATGCGCCGGGCCATGCTGTCGGCACCGACCTGGCGTGGCGCGGCGCTGCCCGCCGCCGCGGCCGGCCGGGTTGCCGTGGATTGCGCGCTGGGCTGGTTCTCGATCATCTTTTTTCCTTCCCCGCAGGATTTGTCGGAACCGAACGCCCGATGCGACGTTCGGTTCCTCAAATGGTCCTGTGTCAAATGGATCTTGGACCCGAAATTGAAACACCCAGTCGGCCGGCCAACGCCGCTGCAAGGGAAACGAAAGCGTGACTCGCCCATGAAGACCCAGCAATCACGGAACGGGCCGCAGGTGCGGGACAAGCGGCGCCCGCCCGGTGCGGCCCCGGCCGCATCCCTGCCCGCGGCGATCGAGCAGCAGATCAACGAAAATTTGAAGCGGCTCTACGAGCAGCAGTTACAGCAGGACCTGCCCGAGCGGCTGCAGGACCTGGTCGCGCAACTGCGCAGCGGCGAGGCGGGACGCGATGAAACAGGGCACAGGGAATCGGGGTACGGGGAATCGGGGTACGGGGGACAGGCCGTATGACCGATACCTTGGCGTTTCGCGCGGCAGCCGGGGCAGAGGCTGCGTCGGTCGATCCTGCTGCCGATGCGGCGACCGATGCCGGATCGGCGCCAGAAATGGAGCCAGAAACGGGGCCGGAAAGCGCCGCGTCCCCGGCCCGGCAGACGGCGGTCGAAGACAAGGCTGTCAGCGCTGATGGCGGCGCCGATGGCGATGCGCGCGAGGCGATCATCGCGCATCTGCCGGCGCTCAGGGCCTTCGCGCTGAGCCTGTGCCGCGACGGCACGCTGGCCGACGATCTGGTGCAGGAAACGCTGCTGAAGGCCTGGAGCAAGTTCCACCTCTACACCCCGGGTACCAATCTGCGCGCCTGGCTGTTCACCATCCTGCGCAACAACCTGCGTTCGCTGCACCGCAAGCGGCGGCGCGAGCTGGCCGATCCGGACGGGGCAATGGCGGCGCAACTGGCCTCGAAACCCGATCACGACGGCCGGCTGGCGCTGGCCGATCTGGCTGCGGCCTTTGCCCGGCTGCCGATGGAGCAGCGCGAGGCGCTGATGCTGGTCGGCGCGATGGGCTTCTCGGTCGAAGAGGCCGCCGAGACCTGCGGCTGCGCGCCGGGCACGATCAAGAGCCGCGCGGCGCGGGGGCGCCGGGCGCTGGCCGATCTACTGGGGCTGGCGCGGGGCGAGGGGATGGACCTGACCGAGGCCGCGACCCTGGCGGTGATCAGCGCACAGGGCCCCAGAGCGGGGTAAGGTGTGGCGGGGTAAGGGCCGGCCGATGAACAAGCGGGTATGGCGGAGGCTGCAAAGGCCGCGCGCAAGGGGCAGCGGGTGAGAGGCTGGAGCGACAGGCTGACCTTCCGCCTGGCGGTAATGCTGTCCATGGCGCTTCTGCCGCTGGGCTTGATCGCGCTTGGCGCCACCGCCGAGTTGCAGCGCTCTGCCCAGCGCATTGGCGAGCGCAGCCTGATCATGCTGGCACGCGACGCGGTGGCCGGCGAGCGGGCGCTGGTGGAAAGCGCGCTGGCCTCGGCCCGGGCGATAGAGACGCTGGTGCTGGAACGGCTGGACGATCCGCCCGAATGCGAGGCGTTCCTGCGCCGCTACACCGAACGGTCCAACATCTACAGCTTTATCGGCTACGTAGGGCTGGATGGCACCATGACCTGCGTCTCGCATGGCGGGATGCCCGCCCCTGCCGAAGCCGCGCCGGCGGACCGGCCGCCGGCGGCGCCGACAACCACGATCCTGGCCAATCCGGACTGGCAGCGCGATGATAGGGCCGATGGCAGCCAGGAAGATGGCATGCCGGTGATCGTGGCCACCCGGCCGGTATTCGCCGATGACGCGCTCAGCGGTTTTCTGTCGATCGCGATCACCCGGCGCGCGCTTGAATTGATGGCGCAGCGGGTGATCGATGATGCGCCCCACCTGGCGGTGCTGGTCAACCGCGAAGGCATGGTGCTCAGCCGCGGGCCGGGCAGCGGCGCGCTGGCGCTGCTGCCCGACGCGCCGGTGCTGGCAGCCACCGCCGCGGCCGGCGGCAACCAGGTGTTCCGCAGCGAGACCGCCGAGGGCGAGCCCGCGGTCTATGCGATGGCCGAACTGATCCCGGGTCAGCTTTACGCGCTGGCGATGTGGGAGCGCACGGCGCCAGTGTTGCAGGCGCTGGAGGCCCGCCGCCTGCCGCTTCTGTTTCCCGCCGCGATGTGGCTGGCCTGTCTGGCCGTGGTGTTGCTAGCGGTGCATTATCTGGTGTTGCGGCATCTGAAGGGCCTCAACCGCCAGATGCGCCGCTTCGCCCTGGGCCAGCGCGAGGACTGGCCGGACCTGCCCGGCCGCGCCCCCGGCGAGATCCGCGCCCTGCA
>SKNG01000269.1 GCA_007120685.1 Paracoccaceae bacterium
CCGCCGACCAGTTGCGCGTATTTCCACAGCGCGCCGTTGGAATAGATCGTCTTGCGCGGGCCGGCCCAGGCGGCCTTGCGCGCGGCCATTTCGTCATCGGTCAGCGCCACCGACAATTCGCCGGTCAGCGCGTTGATGGTGATCACATCGCCATCCTGCAAAAGCGCGATCGGCCCAGCATGCGCCGCCTCCGGCCCCACATGGCCCACGCAGAAGCCCCGCGTGGCGCCGGAAAAGCGGCCATCGGTGATCAGCGCCACCTTCTTGCCGCGCCCCTGCCCGCTGATCGCGGCGGTGGTGGCCAGCATCTCGCGCATGCCCGGGCCGCCGGCCGGGCCTTCGTTGCGGATGACGATCACCTCGCCATCGCGGTATTCCCGCGCCTTGACGGCGGCAAAGGCGTCCTCCTCGCAGTCGAAGACGCGGGCGGGGCCGGTGAATACCTGCTCTTCCTCGCTTATCCCCGCCACCTTCACGATGGCCCCGTCCGGCGCCAGATTGCCCTTCAGCCCCACCACGCCGCCGGTCGCGGTGATCGGCGTCGCGGCGGGATAGATCACCCGCCCGTCGGCCTCGCGCTGAACAAGATCCAGCTCCTCGCCCATGGTGCGGCCCGTGGCGGTGATGCAGTCCTCATGGATCAGGCCCAGCTTGCGCAGCTCCTTCATTACCACCGGCACGCCGCCGACCTCATAGAGGTCCTTGGCCACGAACTGACCGCCGGGCTTCAGGCTGACGAAATAGGGCGTGTCGCGGAAGATGTCGCAGACATCGAAGAGGTCGAATTCGATCCCGGCCTCATGCGCGATGGCGGGCAGGTGCAGGCCGGCATTGGTCGACCCGCCGGTGCAGGCCACGATCCGCGCGGCGTTTTCCAGGCTCTTGCGGGTGACGATGTCGCGGGCGCGGATGTTCTTCTCGATCAGCGTCATCACGGCGACGCCCGAGGCCATGCCATATTCGTCCCGGCTTTCATAGGGTGCGGGCGCGCCGGCGGAATTGGGCAGCGCCAGGCCAATCGCCTCCGACACGCAGGCCATGGTGTTGGCGGTGAACTGCCCCCCGCAGGCGCCCGCGCTGGGGCAGGCCACGCGTTCCAGGATCGCCAGTTCGGCGTCGGAGTAATTCCCGGCCTGATGCTTGCCCACGGCCTCGAACACATCCTGCACGGTCACGTCCTGCCCGTTCAGCCGCCCCGGCAGGATCGACCCGCCATAGATGAAGACCGAGGGCACGTTCAGCCGCACCATCGCCATCATCATCCCCGGCAGCGACTTGTCGCAGCCCGCCAGCCCGACAAGCGCGTCATAGCAATGCCCGCGCATGGTCAGTTCCACCGTGTCGGCGATCGCCTCGCGGCTGGCCAGCGACGAGCGCATCCCCTCATGCCCCATGGCGATGCCATCGGTGACGGTGATCGTGGTGAATTCGCGCGGCGTGCCGCCGCCGACCTTGACCCCCTGCTTGACGGCCTGGGCCTGCCGGTTGAGCGCGATGTTGCACGGCGCCGCCTCGTTCCAGCAGGTGGCGACGCCGACCCAGGGCTGGTGGATTTCCTCCTCCGAGATCCCCATGGCGTAGAAATAGCTGCGATGCGGGGCGCGGGCCGGGCCCTCGGTCACATGGCGGCTGGGCAGTTTCGACTTGTCGAAACGCTGGCTGGTCATCGCGGCTCCTCCCCGGAAATCTGGCTCAGGCAAGGGGATAAAGCGGGAGGGGGGCCGGGGCAAGGGCCGGATGGCGCGGCTTGCAATGCGTCCCCGCCCGCGCTACCCGCCTGGCCCATGACCCGCGCCCTTGCTCTGCTTGACCGTTTGCCGCTGTCCATCGCGCTGATCCTTGGCCTGGGGCTGGGCCTGTCACCTTTCCTGCCGGAACCGCATCTTTGGGAAAAACTGAAGATGCTGGCTGCGGGCACGCTGACCCGGCCGCTGAACATCTTCGATCTGTTCTTCCACGCCATCCCCTTCGCACTGATGCTGGCCAAGCTGGCGCGCATGGCCTGGCGGTCCCGGGCGCAATAACCGCTCGACAAGGCCGCGTGACCGGCGTATGCCCGCGCCATGATCGACCGCACCACCCTGCTGCGACGCCAAAGCAACCGCGCCTGACGGCCGATCCCGCCTGCTTTGCCGGCACCCCCCGCTTCCCCCCTGATTGACTTGCCCGATTGACTTGCCATGGCGCCTTTGGCACCACTCGGGCTTTCCGCAAGGATGCTTGCCATGATCGCTTCTGTCCTGCCCACCTACAACCGCGCGCCGCTCAGCTTTACCCTGGGCGAAGGCTCCTGGCTGACCACCGATGACGGCCGCCGCTTCCTGGACCTGGGTGCGGGCATCGCGGTCAACGCGCTGGGCCATGCCCATCCGGCGCTGGTGGCGGCACTGACCGAGCAGGCGCAGCGGGTCTGGCATGTGTCCAACCTCTACCGCATCCCGCAGCAGCAGGCGCTGGCCGATGCACTGGTCGCCAACACTTTTGCCGACAGCGTCTTCTTCACCAATTCCGGGACCGAGGCCGCGGAACTCGCCATCAAGATGGTGCGCAAATACTGGCATGACCGGGGCGAGGACCGGCCCACCATCCTGAGTTTCGAGGGCGCCTTCCATGGCCGCTCCACCGGTGCCATCGCGGCGGCCGGGTCGGAAAAGCTGACCCATGGTTTCGGCCCGCTGATGCCGGGGTTCAAGGTGTTGCCCTGGGGCGACCATGACGCGCTGGACGCGGCGCTGGATGAAAGCGTCGCGGCGGTGATGATCGAACCCGTGCAGGGCGAGGGCGGCATCCGCCCGCTGCCGGACCCATGCCTGAAGGGGCTGCGCGCGGCGTGTGACCGCACCGGCGCGCTGCTGGTGCTCGATGAGGTGCAATGCGGCATGGGCCGCACGGGGCGGCTTTTCGCGCATGAATGGTCGGGCGTCGCGCCCGATATCATGATGGTGGCCAAGGGTATCGGCGGCGGCTTCCCGCTGGGCGCCGTGCTGACCACCGAAGCCGCGGGCGCGCCGATGTCGGCTGGCACGCATGGCTCCACCTATGGTGGCAACCCGCTGGCCTGTTCGGTGGGGCTGAAGGTGATGGAGATCATCGCCGACCCCGCCTTCCTGGCCGAGGTCACCCGCAAGGCCGGCCTCCTGCGCCAGAAGCTGGAAGGGCTGGTCGCCGAGCACCCCGACACCTACACCGAGGTACGCGGGCTGGGCCTGATGCTGGGCCTGCAATGCCGCCTCCCCAACACCGATGTCACGGCGGCCGCCCGCGACGCCGGCCTGCTGGTCGTGCCCGCCGCCGACAACGTGATCCGCCTCCTGCCAGCGCTCAATATCCCCGACGAGGATCTTGCCGAGGCCGTCATACGCCTCGGCCAGGCCGCCTCGGCCATGACGCAAGCGTGACCCTTTCTCTTTGCTCTTCAAATATCCCGGGGGTCCGGGGGCAGCGCCCCCGAAACCCGGCCCATCCCAGGGGCTGACCCGTGAACCACTTCCTTGACATCCACCTCACCGACCCCGCCGACCTGCGCGCGATGATCGACGCCGCCCGCGCGATGAAATCCGCCCGCAACGGCCGCGGTCGGGCCATGCCCGATGACAGCCTGCCGCTGGACGGCCGCATGGTGGCGCTGATCTTCGAGAAACCCTCCACCCGCACCCGCGTCAGCTTCGATGTCGGCGTGCGCCAGATGGGCGGGCAGACGATGGTGCTCTCGGGCTCGGAGATGCAACTGGGTCACGGCGAGACCATCGCCGACACCGCCCGCGTGCTGTCGCGCTACGTCGACATGATCATGATCCGCACCTACGAGGAATCGGTGCTGCAGGAACTGGCCGAATACGCCGATGTGCCGGTGATCAACGGGCTGACCAACCGCACCCATCCCTGCCAGATCATGGCCGATGTGCTGACCTATGAGGAACATCGCGGCCCCATCGCAGGGCGGAAGGTGGTCTGGGTGGGTGACGGCAACAATGTCTGCGCCTCGTTCCTGCACGCGGCCGGCCAATTCGGCTTCGATTTCACCTTTACCGGCCCGCCGACGCTGGACCCTGAACGCGAATGGCTGGATTTCGCGCGCGAAAACGGCAGCCGGGTAGAGGTGGTGCGCGATCCGCATCAGGCCGTGGCGGGTGCCGATCTGGTGGTCACCGACACCTGGGTCAGCATGCATGACAGCCAGTCCACGCGCGAGCGCCGCCACAACCAGCTGCGCCCCTATCAGGTCAATGAGCGCCTGATGGCGGCCGCCAGGCCCGATGCGCTGTTCATGCATTGCCTGCCCGCGCATCGCGAGGACGAGGTAACCAGCGCGGTGATGGACGGGCCGCATTCGGTGATCTGGGACGAGGCCGAAAACCGCCTGCACGCCCAGAAGGCGATCATGCGCTGGTGCCTGGGCGTCTGATTGGGTTTCGGGTCAGGCGTCTCGGCTTCTGCCGGGCAATGCGCCTTCGATGGCGCCCGTGAAAGGGCTTTCGAAAGCCCTTTCCCTCCGCTCCCGAGCCATCCAGCTGAAATTCGTCTGATCGGGTTGCCGGTCAAGCGTCTCGGCTTCGACCGGGGAACACGCCTTCGAAGGTGCGTGAAACGGGCTTTCGAAAGCCCGTTCTGCAGCGGCGACCGGCGCCCAGCCCGGCCGTCCATTCCTGACGCAATTGCACCCGTCAGCGCCTGCCCAGATAGGCCGCCAGGGCCGGCGGCGGGTCATTCAGCAGCGCAGCGGTATCGGCGGGCGGGCTGGCGCGGCCCTCGGCGACGATCACGGTCTGTGGGCACAGGCGGCGGGCATCGGCCGGGTCATGGGTGATCATCAGCACCAAAGCGCCCTGCTCGGCGGCGATGGTTTCGACAAGGTCCAGCATCGCATCCTTCAGCGCCGGGCCCAGTGCCGCGAAGGGCTCGTCCAGAATCAGGATCGGCCGCGCGCGCAGCAGGATCCGGGCCAGCCCCGCGCGGCCGATCTGGCCGCCGGACAGTTGCGCCGGGCGGCGGTCTTCCAGCCCGGCCAGCCCGGTGCGGACAAGGGCATCACGGACCGCGGCGCGCTGGTCTGCGCTCAGCCGCAGGTTCGGGTCGATGCCGAGTGCGACATTGTCGAAAACGCTCAGATGCGGCAGCAGGTTGTGGTCCTGAAACAGGATGCTCAGCGGGCGCTTCGCCGGCGGCAACGCATCGATCCGCGCACCCTGCCAGCGGATCGCGCCCTGATGCAGCACGAAACCCGCAACCGCCCCTGCCAGCGTCGATTTCCCCCCGCCCGAAGGCCCCATCACCGCCACCCGCGCCCCTGCAGCGATGCTCAGGTCAGCCTGCAGCCGGAAATCGCCCAGCCGGATGGCGACGCTGTCAAGTTCCAGCATGCATCCCCCTTCGCCCGCCGATCAGCCGTTCCACCAGCACGAAGGAGGCCAACGCCATGATCAGCAGCAACAGCGCCGCCCCCGCGGCATCGGCCGTCCGATAGGCCCCCATCAGCCGGTGCAGCTGCATCGGCAGCGTCTCGCCGCCGGTCTGCGCAAACAGCACGATCACCCCCAGATCGCCCATCGACAACGCCGCCCCCAGCCCCAGCCCGAAGCCCAGCGCCGGCCGCGCCCTTGGCCAGATCACCAGCCGCAGATGCGTGCCGAACCCCAGCCCCAGCGCGGCTGAAAGCCGGGCGTGATCGGCCTGCGCGCGGTGCAGCGCCGGCAGCAGCGCGCGCAGGGCGAAGGGCAGCGCCATGGCGGCGTTGACCAGCGCCGTGACCGGCAGAGCCAGCCGCGCGGGATCGATCAGCGGGAAGGCGATGATGAACAGCCCGGTGCCGATGACCATGGGCGAGGCGGTGAGCGCGCTCATCCCCAGGGCCTCGTAGGCGCGGCCCGCGCGCCGGGCGTAGAGCGCGGCAAGGCCCAACGCGCCGGCCATCAGCGCCAGCAGCGCCACCGAAAGGGCGGCCACGCGCAACGATTGCAGCGCCGCCTGCCAGACCGGCGGCGGCAGGGACCAAAGGTTCGGCGCGCCGCGCCAGACAACCATGGAAAGCGGCAGGATCAGGAAGGCGGCGGCCAGCGCGATGGCGGTGGCGTCGGTCAGGCGGGCCAGGCCGGACGGCGGGGCCGGCGCGGGGCGATCCAGCCCGGTGATCGCACCCACCGGCAGGGTCAGGCGGGCCAGCGCCAGCAGCGCGGCAATGCCCAGCGCAGCCTGCACCAGCGCCAGAAGGGCGGCGCGGCCGAGGTCGAAATCGAAGCGGAAGGCCTGGAAGATGGCCAGTTCCAGCGTGGTGGCGCGCGGGCCGCCGCCCAGGGTCAGGGCCACGGCAAAAGAGGTCAGGCAGATCAGGAACACCACCGCCAGCGCGCCGGGCACCACCTGCCGCAGCATCGGCCATTCGACATGGCGCCACATCGCCCGGCCGTCAAAGCCCAGCGATGCCGCCAGCCGCAGATGCTCGCCCGGCACGCGCGCCCAGCCCTGCAGGATCAGCCGCGTGGCCAGCGGCAGGTTGAAGAAGACATGCGCCAGCAGCACGCCCTGCAGGCCGTAGACGGTAAAGCCCGGCTGGCCCAGCGCGGC
>SKNG01000188.1 GCA_007120685.1 Paracoccaceae bacterium
CGGCCCGCAGCACGCCGACATTGCCGATATGCGCATCCGGCCCCCGGCCCGCCCAGTCGGCGGCGGTGCGCAGGAAGCGCATGAAGGGCGTCGGCGCCTCGCGCAGGCGCAGCGCCTCGTCTTCGCTGCGGCCGCGCCAGCGCGGTTCGGTGGCCAGGATGATGCGGCCCTGGCTGTCGCTCAGCGCCACCTGATCGGCAAAGCCGGCCCAGCTGCGCTCGAATTTCATCAGGTCAACCTCGACGATGACCACGCCCAGAAGCTGCTCGCCGTAACGGATCGCGCGCGAATAGGCAAAGCCGTAGCCGCCGGTGCTGCGCTCGTAGAGCGTGAAGACGGTCTCCTCGGCGCGGCGCGCCTCGACAAAGCTTGCCTCGCCCGCGCGCACGGCGGCCAGCCGGTCGCGGTCGGTGGCCGCCACCACCGTGGCTTCGGCATCCAGCAGCTCGATCGAGGCCGCGCCCAACTCGCCCTGCAGGTTGATCAGCAGTTGCGAGATGGTCGCATAGCTGCCTTCCTCCAGCGCCGCGCGCAACGCCGGGTCGCGCGACAGCAGCATCGGCACCACCTGGGTGCGCTGCAACTCGGCTTCGATATTGCCGGCATAGAGCACCAGGCGCAGTTCGGCGCGGTTACGGGTATCGACCGTAAAGCGGTCGGTCAGCCACTGGTTGAGCACCCAGACCGAAACCGCCGCTGCCAGCATCAGCCCGCCGATGGCAAGCTTGCCCCATAAAGGAATGCCGTAAGGCCCGAGCGCTGGCAGCTCGGGCGCGGGGACGGCGCGCACCGGGGTGTTCAGGGCCGGGCCGGGCTTGTTCGAGCCAGTCTGGACCGAGGCTGGGCTGGAGCGGGTATTCATCAGTGTAGTCTACGCCGCGCGCCCTGCCGGCTCAAGCGCCGGGACAGGGCAATGGCGGAAGCATGCAGCGGGCGGGCGGCAGACCGCTCAGGCCGCCATCAGCGCCGCGCTCAGCGCAGCGAAAAGCGGCTGGCCATCGGTGCCACCATGGGCCGGGTCGATGGCGCGTTCAGGATGCGGCATCATACCCAGAACCCGACGGTTTTCCGACAGGATGCCGGCGATGCCCGCGGCCGAGCCGTTGGGGTTTTCGCCATAGCGAAAGGCGATCCGGCCTTCGTCCCGCAGCCGCGCCAGGGTCTCGGGGTCGGCCTGATAGTTGCCGTCATGATGGGCGACGGGGATGGTGATCTGCTGGCCCTCACGATACTCGGAGGTGAACGGGCTGTCGGCGGTGCCAACGGTCAGCGGCACCGGCTTGCAGACGAACTTCAGCCGTGCGTTGCGCATCAGCGCGCCGGGCAGCAGGCCGGCTTCCACCAGCACCTGAAATCCGTTGCAGACGCCCAGCACATACCCACCCCGTGCGGCGAAATCGGCGATGGCCCGGGTGATCGGCGCGCGCGCGGCGATGGCGCCGCAGCGCAGGTAGTCGCCAAAGGAAAACCCGCCCGGCAACCCCACCACGTCCAGCCCGTCGGGCAGCGCCGCGTCCTTGTGCCAGACCCGCACCACATCGGCCCCGGCCCGGGCAAAGGCCACCGCCAGATCGCGGTCGCAGTTCGAGCCCGGGTAGGTGATTACCGCTGCCTTCATGGGACCCTCCGCTTCTGGCCGGGACATGTTTCGGGGCCTTATACAGCCATGACCCGCCCGGCGCCACTGGCCTTGCGCCCATCAAGGCGGGGTTTGCCCCCTGTATCGGATGGGATGTGGCACCCCCGCCGGTGTCAGATCCCGTCACCACGGACGCTGCGCCGGACCTGTTGCGTCGTCCTGTAGCGGTCACGATGCGGTGACACGGTGCCAGGGGCGGACCGATCGGTGTTGGCGACCTCCAGTTGCGCCACCAGATCCGCCGCCGCCGCGCGGTCTATGGGCGCCTCGGGCCCCTGCGCGCCGGGGCGGAAGCGCAGCCGGAAGGCGGCCAGCCGCAGCGGCGGCGCTACCTCGGGATAACCCAGCCGGTCCAGCGATACCGGCAGCGGCGTGCCGGCATCGCCCCCCGGGCGCGGCCAGATCGACAACCCCAGCAGCGCCAACCGCCGCCAGTCGAAGCGGGGGCCAGGATCCTGCTTGCGTTCCGGGGCCATGTCGGAATGCGCGATGACCCCGGCCGGCGGGATGGCCCAGCGGTGCAGGACACCGCCCAGCAACGCCTCCAGCGCCTGCATTTGCGGCGCGGCAAAGGGGCTGGCGCCGTCGTTGTCCAGCTCAATCCCGATCGAGCGCGAGTTCACGTCGCCGCGACCGCCCCAGGACCCGGCGCCGGCATGCCAGGCGCGCGCCGTCTCTTCCACCAGCTGCCAGACACGGCCGTCGGCACCGATCAGATAATGCGCCGAAACCTGCGCCTCGAGCGCGCAAAGCCGCTCCAGCGCCGACGGGACATCGGGCATCTGCGTGTAGTGCAGGACAACAAGTTCAGGCCGCAAGCCATTGCGCCGCGGGCCGAAATTGGGCGAGGGGTGGCGGATCACCGGCACCTTCGGCCCGCCCGGCCGAGCTCAGTCGGCGGCGGCGCGCGCCACGCGCCGGATCGGCTCCGGATCCCACCAGCAGGCAAAGCCGTCACCATCCGGGTCCAGGTTGTGGCGGTCGTTTTCAGGCCCGCCGGCGGCCAGGAATGCCTCCTGCGCGGCGCTCTGGTCGGCAAATTGCAGGCAGTTGCGTTCCCACAATTGCCAGCGCAACGGATTGCGCCGCGTGTAGCGTTGGGTGCCCACGGGATGCGTCGTGCTCAACGCGAAGGCGACGATATTCGGCCCGTCCTCGGCACCCGTCGCCTCGCCATCGACGCGCACCACCTGCACTTCGGGGCCGATCTCGGGCACCCCGAAACTGGGCATCGGACGTTCATCGTGCGGCGCATCGCTGGCCGCCGCCTCTGCCGGCGCATCGCCCTGCGGCGGCAAGGGGGCAGCGGTGGGGTTCGGCGCGGCGGCCGGGTCCAGCGAGGCCGAGGGCAAGCGTGCCTCGGCCATCGCCGGCGCTGCCTGGGCCGGCGGGGCGGTGGCTGGCGCGGGCGGTTCGGCTTGGACGGTTGCCGACAGCGGTGCGCCTGGCGTTTCCGGCGGCACCGAAAAGGGTGACGCGCCCCGGGGCTGGCTTTCGCGTTCGCGCAGGAACCGCTGATAGTTGGTTTCTGCCGCCGCTGTGCTGCTGACTGGTCCGGTGGCGCGCGTCGGTGCGACCGGGTCGGCGCAGCCGGCAACAACCAGCATCGCGGCTGTCAGCACAATCGTTACCCGCATGTGAAAAGTCCCTTCTCCCGGGTTACCCCGGTTGCCTGTCTGGTCTTGCGACCTTGCATGCGCACGAGGTTACCACCATTTTGCCGGCTTGGAAACAAAGCCCGCCGCCGCTTCCAACACATGCGCGAGATTCAGCAGGCCCGCTTCGTCCCAGGGCCGGCCGATCAGTTGCAGGCCCAGCGGCAGGCCCTGGCGGTCCAGCCCCGCCGGCAGGGCGATGCCGGGCAGGCCGGCCATGTTGACCGGCACGGTGAAGATGTCGTTGAGGTACATCTGCACCGGGTCGGCATCCTGCATCGCGCCCAGGCCGAAGGCGGCCGAGGGGGTGGCGGGGGTCAGGATGGCATCCACGCCCTCGGCGAAGACGGTCTCGAAATCGCGCTTGATCAGGGTGCGGACCTTGCGCGCGCGGTTGTAATAGGCGTCGTAGAACCCGGCCGACAGCACATAGGTGCCGATCATCACGCGGCGCTGCACCTCGGCCCCGAAGCCTTCGGCGCGGGTCTTTTCGTACATTTCGGTGATGCCCTCGCCCGGGGCCAGTTTCGCGCGGTGGCCGAAGCGGACGCCGTCATAGCGGGCGAGGTTGGAACTGGCCTCGGCCGGGGCGACCACATAATACGCGGGTAGGGCATATTGCGTGTGCGGCAGGGAGATATCGACGATTTCGGCGCCCGCGTCGCGCAGCATCTCGGTGCCCTGCGCCCACAGTTTTTCAATCTCTTCCGGCATGCCCTCCATGCGATACTCGCGCGGAATGCCAATTTTCCGACCTTTGACGCTGTCGCCCAGCATGGCCTCGTAATCCGGCACCGGCAGATCGGCCGAGGTGGAATCCTTCGGGTCATGGCCGGCCATCGCGCCCAGCATGATGGCAGTGTCGCGCACCGTGCGGGTCATCGGCCCGGCCTGATCCAGCGAGGAGGCAAAGGCCACGATCCCCCAGCGCGAGCAGCGCCCGTAGGTGGGTTTCAGCCCCACGGTGCCGGTAAAGGCCGCGGGCTGGCGGATCGACCCGCCGGTATCAGTGCCCGTGGCGCCCAGGCACAGCCCCGCCGCCACCGCCGCCGCCGACCCGCCCGATGACCCGCCGGGGGTCAGCGTGCGGTCGTCCACCTTCCACGGGTTCACGGCGGGCCCGTAGCAGGAGGTCTCGTTACTGGACCCCATGGCGAATTCGTCCATGTTCAGCTTGCCCAGCATCACCGCGCCGGCGTCGCGCAACTGGGCCGAGACGGTCGATTCGTAGGGCGGCAGGAAGCCCCCCAGGATGCGGCTGGCCGCCTGGCTGGGGACGCCCTCTGTGCAGAACAGGTCCTTGATGCCCACCGGGATGCCGCATAACGCCGGCGCCTCGCCGGCCTTGAGCCGCGCATCGGCCGCCCGCGCGCGGTCCAGCGCGATTTCCGGTGTCATGTGCACAAAGGCGTTCAGCGCCGAGGCCCCCTCGATCGCCGTCAGGCAGGCCTCGGTCAGCGCCGTGGCCGTGGTCTCGCCCTTGCGCAGCGCGTCGCGCGCCTGGGCGATGGTCAATTCGTTCAGCGCGCTCATTCCACCACCTTCGGCACGGCAAAGAACCCCTCGCGCGCATCGGGCGCATTGGCCAGCACGCGGTCCTGCTGGTTGCCATCGCTCACCCGGTCGGCGCGCCGCTTCAGCCGCATCGGCGTGACCGAGGTCATGGGTTCCACGCCCTCCACATCGACCGCGTTCAACTGCTCCATGAAGGTCAGGATATGGCTCAGCTCGCTGGCCAGTTGCGGCAGGTTTTCCTCGGCCACGCGGATGCGGGCGAGCTTTGCCACGCGGCGCGCGGTTTCCTTGTCGATGGTGGACATCGGGCACTCCGTTGCACGGTTGCGCGGGGTTTATCGCCGCGCGCCGGGCGGCGCAAGCGCGCGGCCTTTTCCCGCGCGCGGGGATGGTGCATAGGGGGCGCAAAGCGAGGGGAAGCCATGCACGATATCCGCGCGATCCGCGAAAACCCGGAAGCCTTTGACGCGGCGCTGGCCCGGCGGGGGCTGGCATCACTGGCGGGGGAGTTGCTGGCGGTGGACGAGCAGCGCCGCGCGGCGATCACCCGGGCCGAGGGGGCGCAGGCCGAGCAGAACCGGGCCTCGAAGGAGGTCGGTGCGGCCAAGGCGCGCGGGGATGAGGGTGAATTCGAGCGGCTGCGCGCGCTGGTGGCCGAAAAGAAGGCCGAGGTGGCGGCAATGCGCGGTGAGGCCGATGCGGCGGATGCGCGGTTGCAGGCGATGCTGGCCGAGATCCCCAACCTGCCGCTGGCCGAGGTGCCGGAAGGGGCGGATGAGGCGGATAATGTCGAGGTCCGCCGCTGGGGCAGCCCGCGCAATATCGAGACCCCGCGTGAGCATTTCGACATTCCGGCGGTGCAGGGAGGGCTGGATCTGCCGCTCGCCGCGAAGCTTTCGGGCGCGCGGTTCATGGTGTTGCGGGCGTCCGTGGCACGGCTGCACCGGGCCTTGGCGCAGTTCATGCTGGACCTGCATGGCGGCAGCCACGGGCTGACCGAGGTCTGGGCGCCGGTGCTGGTGCGCGACGAGGCGATGTTCGGCACCGGGCAATTGCCGAAATTCGCCGAGGACAGCTATCAGACGACGAATGGCTGGTGGCTGGTGCCTACCTCGGAGGTGTCGATCACCAATTTCGCGGCCGGGGAGATTTACGAGGCGGGTGACCTGCCGATCCGCATGGTGGCGCATTCGCAATGCTTCCGGTCCGAGGCGGGCTCGGCAGGGAAGGACACCACCGGCATATTGCGTCAGCACCAGTTCGAGAAGGTAGAGATGGTGACGCTGTGCACCCCCGATCAGGCGCTGGCCGAACATGAGCGGATGACCGGCTGCGCCGAGGCGGTGTTGCAGGCGCTGGGGCTGCCCTATCGGGTGGTGGTGCTGTGCACGGGCGACATGGGGTTCGGCGCGCAGAAGACCCATGATATCGAGGTCTGGCTGCCGGGGCAGGGGAAATACCGTGAAATCAGTTCGGTATCGACCTGCGGGACGTTCCAGGCGCGGCGGATGAATGCGCGGTTCCGGCCCGAGGGGGGCGGCAAGCCCGAATTCATCGCCACGCTGAACGGATCCGGCCTCGCCGTGGGGCGAACGCTGATTGCGGTGCTGGAGAACGGGCAGGAGGCGGACGGGTCGGTGAGCCTGCCCGAGGTTCTGGCGCCGTATCTGGGGGGGGCGGGGCAGATCTCGGCCGAGGGCGCGCTGGTTTAGGGGCCCCG
>SKNG01000007.1 GCA_007120685.1 Paracoccaceae bacterium
CGGTATAGATCTCCCCACCCTCCCTGCTGACGCAAGAAGGGAAAAGTGGCTGGATTTTACTCCGCCCGCAGCAGGACTATCCCGCCGCTACCGTGGCCTAATTTTGCACCGTCGTTCCCAGAAGAGGGCAGATCGCCGAGGGGAAATGTGATCATCCGGGATCGAACAGCTAGGCGGGAAAGCTGGTCGGCGAGCATGTTGAGCCTCTTGGAGCGATACCCGTCAAGTTACACGGCTGCGTCCAGTCTGCAAGCTTGCCGCAACTTCCAGATCCATCCGCCGACAATTGTCGGCTAGCGAAGTCCAAGAGCCCGCCGGAACTTTTTCCGTTCGCGTTGCATCCGCTGCATGATAACTTCATTATCGGGCCGCCCCTTGGGCAGCACGTCGTCATCGCGCAGCTTGCCCCCGGTGGCCCATGCCAGCGCGTCGTCAGGCAGCGGTAAGCCTTCAGCTTGCGCGTGCAGAAGTATCGACATGCAGGCGACCTCTATCGGGAGCCCCCGCGCTACGCATTCTGCCACCAGTTGCCCGGCTTCCTGCCGGGCATGTTCAAGTTTCACTAGGTCCATGGTCAGCCCTTTTGGTGCGGTCATCTGATCAAGCGGGGACTGGTCATCCCACTGAACAAGCGGGCAGGCCGAAGCCTGCCTGAGTCGCCCACTATGCCATTTGCCCTAGCAGGTTCGTTATTGCGAATCAACTCCAATGGAGGTATGGAGTCGATAGGGCAAGAGGGAACCGACATGACCGCCTATCGCATCGCCGACCTGACCGCCGCCTTCTCGCGGATCGACGCCACCCCGGATGACCGGGTGCCACAACTCGACAAGCGCCTGCGCAACCTTGTGTCGCGGCACTACCTGCCGCCCGCCGAACGGCAAGGCCGGGCCGACCTTTTCAGTCTGCCGACTGTCTGCGCGCTGCGTTTGGCGGAACGAGCGACGGTCTTCGGGCTGGATCGGGTGCAACTTGACGACTTGCTGCGCTTCCTTCAATCGGCCCCGGATCATCCGATCCGCTGGCGCGAGGGTGACGGCTTCCGCGAAGCACTGACCCGCATTGAAATTGCCTTGGAGCGTGCGCGGGTCGGTGAAGACTTCCACATTGGCCTCGCCATGGGCCGTGAGGGCGTAGCCGTTCCCACCGCATGGTGGCAGCCTGAGCCCGTCACGCCCGGTGCCGCTGCAATCCTCGACACGATGGCGCAAGACCGTCCCGAGCCTGACGCCGTGTTCCGCCTGCCTGCCGGGCGTCTGATCCGCGAGCTTCTGGGCGCGCTGGGGGCTTGATCCATGCGCCTGCCCGCCGCCCTTAGCCGCTTGCTGGGCCGCACTGCGCCGCCCCTGCACGTTCGCCGTTTCGATGGCGCGACGGGCGGGCGGCGCGGCTGGGGCGCGGGCACGTTCGGGCGCCTCGGCACCGAAACGGCGGCGGCGGGGCCGACCCTGCGCACCCGCGCTAGATACCTTGCTGCAAATAACCCGTGGTGTTCGACGGCGATTGCAAACTGGACCGGGGCATTGATCGGCGCGGGCATCGAACCAACCGGCGAGCCCGAGGCCGTCGCGGTCTATAACCTCTGGGCCGATCAGGCCGACGCTGACGGCAGAACGGATTTTCGGGGCCTTCAAGCCCAGATTGCGCAAAGCATGGTCATAGATGGCGAGTCCTTTGTGCAGGTCATCGACACGCCGGAAGGGCCGCGCTTGCGTCAGATTCCGGCGGAACTGGTCGATGAAAGCCTGACCGTTGACCGTGGCGACGGGCGATTCATCGTCAGCGGAATCGAGTTCAACGCCGATGGCACGCGAGCGGCCTATCACGTCTTGCCCGCCAGACCGACCGACGTTTTCGCCACCAGCGCCACGCCCGTTCGCATCCCGGCCCGCGAAATTCTGCACGTCTTCCGCCCGCTGGGGCCGGGACAGGTTCGCGGCGTCAGTTGGCTTGCGCCCGTGATCCTTCCGGCGGGCGAGTTCGACCAGTTGTGCGACGCCCTCTTGATGGGCGCGAAAGTCGCCGCCATGCACGCCGGATTCGTGGTGGACGTGAACGGACTCGGCACGGCATCCGATCTGTGGGACGGGGAGTCCCAGCCCAGCATCGAACCCGGAACGATGGTTCGCTTACCCGGCAATACCGATGTGAAGTTCAATTCGCCGGGCCAGATCAACGAGATAGGCGCGTTCCTGCGCCTGAATTTGCAACAACTGGCCGCCGGTCTGGGCCTGCCCGAGCATCTGTTGTCGGGCGACCTGACCAATGCAAATTATTCGAGCCTGCGCGCCGGGCTGCTGCCCTTCCGCCAGCGTGTGGAGCAAATCCAGTATCACAGCCTTGTTCCGCAACTGCTGGGGCCGATCTGGCGCGAAGTCATTGGCTGGGCCGCCGCCGCTGGTGATTTGCCCGAGTTCGAGTCCGACCCGCGCCGCTTCCTTCAAGTCGAATGGCTGCCGCCTGCCTTCCTTCAGGTTGACCCTGCGAAGGCCGTGCAGGCCGACGTGCTGGAACTGCAACACGGTCTGACCAGCCGCCGGAAGCTGGTGGCCGCGCGCGGATGGTCGCTGGCCGATCTGGACGCCGAACTGGCGGCAGAAGGCTGGCAGAAGCCGAAGGGGGCCGCCAATGAATGAGGCCGCCATTCGCAAGAAACTGACCCGCCTGCGCGCTTCGGATGAACGCCACACGGGCCGCACCCTGACCGTGCGCGCCGACCGGGCCAGCCTGTTCCGCAATCCCGAAACCGGTAAGGCCGAAGGGCCGGAGTCGCCCTTCGCCCGCCAGATCATCGCCCGCGAAAGGGAAGTCGCCCGATGGAAAGCCTGACCCGCACGGCCACCTTCGGGGCCACGTCCTACAACGCCGAAACCCGGACATTCAGTGCCGTGGTGGCGACGGACTCGCCCGTCCTGCGCCATGATGCCAATGGCCCGTTTCTCGAAATCCTGCCCGCCGACGCCTTCGACCTGTCGGCCCAGAATTTGCCCGTTCTCGACTCGCACAACACCTCGACCGTGCGGGCCGTTCTCGGGCGAACCCTCTCCATCCGGCGCGAAGGTGCCGAGATCGTCGCCGACGTTCAGTTGAGCACCGCCGAAGATGTAGGCCCCATCGGGCAGCGGATCGCGGACGGGACGCTGCGCGGCGTGTCTCTGGGCTACCGGGTCGCCGGATGGAGTCCGGGGCGGAACGGCGGGCAGCGGACCAAGACCGCCCTGCGCGTCATTCCGCGTGAAATCACCCTGACAAGCAACCCCGCCGACCCCAATGCAAAGGTGCGAACCATGGAACAAGAAACCCTCGAAACCGAAGACCGCGCCGCGCTGATCGCGCGTGTTCGCGCTGCCCACAACCTGCCCGAGGAATGGGCGACTCGCATGGCCGACGCTGGCGACGAAATCAGCGACGACCAAATCCGGCAGGATGCCCGCGAAACCGCGCTGGCCGCCCGTCAGACCCGCACCGCCCCTGTGATCCGCACCGCCACCCCGGCGCAGGATGACCCGGCGGTGATCCGCAACCGACAAGCCGAGGCGCTGGCCGCGCGCATGGGCGGCGAAGCCCCGTCCGACGCTGCCCGGCCCTTCATGGGCTATGGGCTGGCCGACCACGCCCGCGAAGCCCTTGCCCGTGCTGGCGTCGCCACCCGCGCGCTGGGCACCGAGGAACTGATGACCCGCGCCATGCACGGCACCAGCGACTTCCCGGCCCTGCTGACCGAGTCGGGCAACCGGGTGCTGACCGGGGCCTATCGGCGCGCTGAAAGCCCGCTGAAAACCATTGCCCGGCAGCGCACGGCCACTGACTTCCGGCCCCTGTCGGTGCTGAAGCTGGGCGAGTTCAGCGGCCTCAAGAAGGTCAGCGAACACGGCGAGATCAAGGCCATGACCACGGGCGAAGCCAAGGAAGGCTACGCCCTTGAGACCTTCGGCGGCACCTTCGCATTGAGCCGCAAGGCGCTGGTGAACGATGATCTGGGTGCCTTTGGCCGGTGGTCCGAAATGATGGGCCGGGCCGCCGCCGAAACGGAAGCCGCGCAACTTCTGGGGCTGCTGACGCAGGCGAGCGGGGCCGGGCCGATCATGGGCGAAGATGGCAAGCGCCTGTTCCATGCCGACCACGGGAACCTCACCCAGACCGGGGCAGCGCCCGACGAGTCGACGCTGACGGCGGCCCGGAAGGCCCTGCGAACCATGAAAGGGCTGGACGGCAAGACCCCGATCAGCGCCACGCCGCGCTTTATCCTTGTCGGCCCCGAACTGGAAACCGACGTGGAAAAGCTGCTGGCCTCGATCTACGCCACCACCACCGACGACGTGAACCCGCACGCGGGCAAGCTGTCCCTGCTGGTCGAACCCCGGCTGGGCACCTCCAAAGCGTGGTGGGTGTTCAGCGACCCGGCGGTGATGCCCGTGATCGAGTATGCCTATCTGTCTAGCGCCCCCGGCCCGCAACTGGCGTCGCGGGATGGCTGGGAAGTGCTGGGCCGTGAGTTCCGAGTCGTGCTCGACTTCGGTTGCGGCGCGACCGACTGGCGCGGCGCGTTCTGCAACCCCGGCGAGTAACCGCCATGGCGACGCTGGGCGAATTGATCCAGATGCGGGCCGAACTGTTCAAGGCCCGCATGAATGGCGCGCGGGAAATCCGCGACCAGAACGGCGAAACCATCGTTTTCAAAGGTGACGCCGAGATGGCCCGCGCCCTTGCAGCACTCGATTCCGAAATCGCCGCCGCCCAGCGTCGCCCCTCGAACACCATCCGCTTCCGAACCTCGAAAGGACTCTGAAATGCGCAACTATATCCAGCCGGGCAACACCATCACCGTGTCCGCCCCCGATGATATCGAAGGGGGCGAGATCGTCGCTATGGGCGATCTGATCGGCGTGGCCGCCGGGGACGCCGAAACCGGGGCCGATCTGGACCTTGTTCTTGTCGGCGTGTTCGACTTGGCCAAGGTTTCGACCGACGCAATCACCATCGGGCAAGCGGTCTATGTGGCCGGGGGCGTGGTGACGACCGACGATGACTCCGGGGCCAATCCCTTCCTTGGCCATGCCGTCACCGCCGCCCTGAACCCGTCGGCCAGTGTGCATGTGCGCTTGAAGGGATGACCATGGCAAGCCGTCCTTCCACCTTCCGGCAGACAGACGTTGAGCGGGCCTTGAAAGCGGCCTGCAAGGCGGGCGTGTCTGTCCGGGCGGTGGAAGTGACCAAAGACGGCACAATCCGGGTTATCATGGCAGACGAGTCGGCCCAGATGCCGACTGATTCCCCGTTCGATGAATGGAAGGCGAAGCGAAATGCGCGTCAGACTTAAAGGCATCAATCGCGTTTCCAAGAAACTCGCGGACGGAACGAGAGTCACCTATTTCTACGCTTGGAAAGGCGGCCCCAGACTGCCCGGCAAGCCGGGCGATCCCGAGTTCATCGCGGCCTATAACGAGGCGGTGGCGCAAAAGACGGCTACGCCTTCGGGGCTGCTGCAATCGGTCTTGAACGCCTATCAGGCGTCACCGAATTTCAACGATCTGGCCCCAAGGACCAAGAAAGACTACGGCCAGCGCCTGCGCGTGATTGAAGCCGAGTTCGGGGACTTCCCGATTGCGGCACTGTCGGATAGGCGCACCCGTGCCGAATTTCTGGCGTGGCGCGACAAGCTGGCGGTGAAGTCGAGACGGCAGGCCGACTATGCCTTGGCCGTTCTCGCATTGATTCTCGCATGGGCCTTTGATCGCGGCCTTGTTCCCGCCAATCCCTGCGAAAGGCCCGGAAAGGTCTATCGGTCGCAGCGGGCCGAGTCGATCTGGACCGAGGCCGACGAAAGCGCCTTCCTGAAGGTGGCACCTGCGCGCCTTCGGTTGCCGTTCCTCTTGGCGATCTGGACCGGCCAGCGGCAAGGCGACCTGTTGCGCCTGACATGGAACGCATACGACGGAAGCCATATCCGGCTGAAACAGAGCAAGGGCGGGCGGCGCGTTGTCATCCCGGTTGCCAGCCCCCTGAAGGCCGCACTGGACGCCGCTGCGAAGGCCAAGAAGGCGGTTACGATCCTGACCACGACCAAGGGCACGCCTTGGACTTCGGACGGCTTCAGGACCGAATGGCACAAGGCGGCGACCAAGGCGAAGATTTCCGGCCTGACCTTTCACGACCTGCGCGGAACCGCCGTGACCCGGCTTGCCGTCGCCGGGTGCAGCGAAGCCGAGATCGCCACCATCACCGGCCACAGCCTGCGCGACGTGGGGGCCATCCTCGATACGCACTACCTGAGTCGCAGCGCGGGGCTGGCGGAATCGGCCATTCGGAAGTTGGAGGCGCACGAAAAAGGAACGAAAATTCCCAACTGAGCCCCCAACTGCTCTGGGCTGCTCTAGCTGAGATCGGCCTAACCTGTTGAAAAGGCTTGGTAGCGGAGGAGGGACTTGAACCCCCGACACGCGGATTATGATTCCGCTGCTCTAACCAACTGAGCTACTCCGCCAATGCCGGACGCTGGATATGCCACGGGTTTTCATGCGTCAAGCA
>SKNG01000458.1 GCA_007120685.1 Paracoccaceae bacterium
CGGATTATTCGAAGACCGACATGCAGCGCCGCGTGGCGGGGGCGATGGGCACGCTGAGCCGGGCTTTCGGGCTGCAGATCACCGGCGGCTCGACCGCGACGCGCGACGCCTTTGAGCCCCTGCGCATGGCCGGGGCCAGCGCGCGCGAGGCGCTGAAGCTGGCGGCGGCGGACCGGCTGGGCGTGCCGGTGGCGGACCTGCGCACCGAGGCCGGAGCGGTGATCGCCCTGGGCGACCGGCGTATCGCCTATACCGAACTGGCCGAGGTGGTGGCCCGGATCGACCCGCCGCAGGTGCCGCTGCGCCCGGCGGCGGAGTGGAAACTGCTGGGCCGCTCGCTGCCCCGGCCGGACATGCTGGCAAAGGCCACGGGAACGGCGGATTACGGGGTCGATATCCGCCTGCCGGGGATGAAATTCGCCACCGTCAGGATGACCCCCCGGCTGGGGAGCGAGATGCGCGCCTTCGACCCGGGCCCGGCGCTGGAGATGCCGGGGGTGGAGCGGGTGATCGACCTTGGCACCGGTATCGCCGTGGTGGCGCGCAATTCCTGGGCGGCGATGCAGGGGGCCGCGGCGGTTGCGGTCGAATGGGGCCCGGCACCCTATCCCGAAACCACCGAGGCGATCTTCGACCGTATCGCCGAGGCATTTGACAAGCGCCGCAACTCGCGCCTGCGCAACGACGGCAACATGACCCGCGCGCTGGAGGGAGCAGAGGTAGTCGAGGCCGAATACCGCCTGCCCTTCCTGGCGCATACGACCATGGAGCCGATGAACGCCACGGCGCTTTATACGGGCGACGCGCTGGAACTTTGGACGCCCAGTCAGACGCAGATGGTGCAGGCGCGCAAGGCGGCCGAGGCGGTGGGGCTGCGCGCCGATCAGGTGACGGTGAACACCCCCTATCTGGGCGGCGGATTCGGCCGGCGGCTGGAGGCGGATTATTCGGTCCTCGCCGCGCGCGTGGCAAAGGCGATGCCCGGCACACCGGTGCATGTGGTCTGGTCGCGAGAAGAGGATATCGGGCATGACTTCTACCGCCCCGGCGTGATTGCCCGGATGCGCGGCGCGGTGCAGGGTGGGCTGGCGCAGGCGTTGGAGGCGAAGGTGGCCGCGCCTTCGGTCACGCGGCAGGCAGTGGTGCGGATGACCGGCCTGCCGGCGCCGGGGCCGGACAAGGGGCATGTCGAGGGGCTGTTCGACCAGCCCTATGCGATCCCGAATTACCGGGTTGAAGGGTATCTGGCCGATCTGGACGTGCCCCTGGGCTTCTGGCGCTCGGTCGGGCACAGCCATAACGGGTTCATCCATGAGAGCTTCATCGACGAACTGGCCCATGCCGCCGGGCGCGACCCGCTGGAGTTTCGGCTGGCGATGATGCGCGAGGAAAGCGAGATCGCGGCGAATGTGCTGGAACAGGTGTCGATGATGGCGCGCTGGCGAGAGCCGAAGCAGGAGGGCACCGGGCGCGGGGTGGCCTTTGCCTGGTCCTTCGGCACGCCCGTCGCGCAGGTGATCGAAGTGCGCGACGAGGGGGGTGCCATCCGCATCGCCAAGGCCTGGATCGCCTGCGACATGGGGCGGGCCTTCGATCCGGCCATTGTGCAGGCGCAGATGGAATCGGGGCTGATCTACGGGCTTTCGGCAGCGGTGATGGGCGAGATCACCTTCGCGGGTGGCGAAGTCCAGCAGCGGAACTTCCCCGATTATGACGCGCTGCGCATGCCGGGTGTGCCGGTGATCGAAACCAATGTTCTGCAGGTGCAGGGCCAGATCGGCGGCGCGGGGGAGCCTGCCACACCTCCTGCCGCCCCGGCGCTGGCCAACGCGATCTTCGATCTTACCGGCGAGCGGGTGCGCGAACTGCCACTGAACAAACGGTTCGATTTCGTGCTCTGACGGTTAGGCCGGGCACCAAATGCCTTGCAGAAAGGCATTTGCAAGACCCTTGTTGAAAGGGTCTTGGTCCCGGCCCCTCAGCCGCGCCCAATCCAGGGCATGTCGCTGGCCGTGATCGTCAGAAAGGGAATATTGGTCCCCTTCGGCTGGCTGGCCATATGCAGCACGGCCTCGGCCACCTGCGGCAGTTCCATCAGGGGCTCGGTCCGCCCCGTCCCATCGGCTTGCAGCGCCCCGTGCTCGACTTTTTCGATCAACGCGGTGCGCGCATTGCCGATGTCGATCTGCCCGCAGGTGATGCCGAAGGGCCGACCGTCCAGCATCAGTGTCTTCGTCAGCCCCGTCACCGCGTGCTTGGTCGCCGTATAGGCCGCCGATCCCGGTCGTGGGCTGTGCGCCGCGATCGACCCGTTCAGGATGATCCGCCCACCCTGCGGCTCCTGCCGCCGCATCTGCGCAAAGGCGGCGCGTGCGGTCAGAAACATGCCGGTCAGGTTCACCTCCACCGCCGCGCGCCAATCTTCCGGCGTTATCTCGTCGATGGTGGCTGCGGGCGGAAACACCCCGGCATTGGCGAAAACCACATCCACCCGCCCGAAGCGCGCCACCGTCGCCTTGAAAGCCGCCGCCACCGCCGCCGCATCCGTCACATCGCAAGGCAGTGCCAACGCTTCCGCCTGCCCTACCGCCACCTCTTCCAGCGCCGCCGCGCGCCGTGCCAGCAGCGCCACCTGCCAGCCGGCCGCCAGAAACCGCTCGCCGCAGGCCCGGCCGATGCCGGAACTGGCGCCGGTGATCACCGCAATCGGCATCAGAAGGCCTTGAAGGTCATCGTTGTCAGCGTGCGTGAGATGCCGGGAATGTCGAACAGGTTTTCGGTCAGGTAATGGCCGACATCCGCATCCTCCGGAATGTAGACCTTGGCGATCAGGTCGTATTCGCCGCTGGTGGAATAGAGTTCGGACACCACCTCGCGGTCATAGATGGCGGTGGCCACCTCGTAGGTCTTGCCGGGTTGGCAACGGAACTGGACGAAGACGCAGATCATGGCGGTTTCCGTTTGTCTGAGCCTGTGAGCCTAAGCCGGCGCCGAAGGCCCGGCAAGAGGGGCATCCAGGGGATAATCGGCCAGCAGGTCGTATTGTGCCCCGTCGGCCCGCAGATGCGAGCGATAAAGCCCATAGCTTTCCACCGCAAAGAGGGGTGCCTCCAGCGCCCCCACCGACTGGATCGCTGCTGCCAGCGCGGCCGGGTCGCCCTCGCCCGGGCGAAACCGGGCCAGCGTCACATGCGGCGTGAAGCGGCGGTTTTCCGGCCGCATGCCCGCCTGCCGCGCCGCGCGTTGCAGCCGCGCCTGCAGGGCCTCCAGCGCGGGCTCGCCGGCCGCGCGCGCGTGCAGGTTGCGCGGCCTGTCGCCGCCAAACACCCCCAGCCCGTCCAGGCGCAGCCAGAAGCCGGGGGCGCGCAGGCTTTCCAGGTCCATATGCAGCGTTTCCAGCGCGTCGTGGCGCTGATCGCCCAGGAAGACCAGTGTCAGGTGCAGGTTCTCGCGCGGCACCGGCCGCGTCAGGCGCAGGCGCTGCTGGATCAGCGACAGTTGCGCGATAACACTTTCCGGCAGCGGCAGGGCGAGGAAGGCGCGGATCATGCCTCGTGCCTAGCCCTCGAAGGGCAGCGAGGCAATGCCCGGGCAGCGCGCAGGGCCGCGCTCAGGCACTCGCGCCCTTGATATGGCGCAGCACCAGATTGGTCTGGATATTGGCGATGCCATCCAGCCGGAACAGCGTGCGCTCCATGAAGGCGTTGAAGGCGTCCAGATCGACGCAGAGCACGCGCAGGTGATAATCGGCAGCGCCGGTGGTGGCGAAACAGTCGATGACTTCCTCATGGCGCATGACCTCGGCCTTGAAGCGCTCCACCACCTCCCGCGCATGGCGGGTCAGTTGCACATGGATGATGGCGTGAAAGCCCAGCCCGGCGCGGCGCGGGTCGATCTGGGCGCGATAGCCGCGGATGACGCCCGCTTCCTCCAGCGCGCGGACGCGGCGCCAGCAGCTGGACGGCGAGAGGCCAGCCTGTTCGGCCAGTTCCTGGTTCGACAGGCGGGCGTTTGCCTGCAGCAGGGCGAGAATCCGGTAGTCGCGGTCTTCCAGTTGCATGACGGTATCCGGCAAGTGCTTTCATCTGATATAGTTGCTCCGGCAAATTCTGCCATCTTTCATCCGTTAATCCGGCATATTTGGCACCCCTTTTCGCGCGCCCCGCGCTATCATCGCAATGCCAGCCAATCGGAGGATGCCATGAACGCCCCCCTGCGCCCGCTAGACGACTACAGCCTGAACGACCGCTACACCCGCCCCCATGGCCGCGTCTTCCTGACCGGTACGCAGGCGCTGGTCCGCGTGGCGCTGGATCAGGCGCGGCGGGACCGCGCGGCGGGGCTGAACACGGGCGGGCTGATCTCGGGCTATCGCGGCTCGCCCCTTGGCGGGCTGGACCTGGAACTGTGGCGGGTGCGCGAGAACCTGAGGGACGGCCGCATCGAATTCCTGCCCGCCGTGAACGAGGACCTCGCCGCCACCGCCATCCTGGGCAGCCAGCAGGTGGAAACCGAGCCAGGCGCGCAGGTGCAGGGCGTCTTCGGCATGTGGTATGGCAAGGGGCCGGGGGTAGACCGCGCGGGTGATGCGCTGAAACATGGCAATGCCTATGGCGCCTCGCCCCATGGCGGTGTGCTGGTGGTGGCGGGCGACGATCATGGCTGCGTGTCCTCCTCGATGCCGCATCAGTCCGACGTGGCCTTCATGGCGTGGTTCATGCCGACGCTGAACCCTGCCAGCGTGGCCGAATTCCTGCCCTATGGCGAGTGGGGCTACGCGCTGTCGCGGTTTTCCGGCATGTGGGTGGGGTTCAAGGCGATCTCGGATGTGGTGGAATCCGGAATGTCCATCGATCTGCCCGCCGACCGCGCCTTTGCCACGCCGGACTACGCGCCCCCCGCCACCGGGCTGCATTACCGCTGGCCGGATCTGCCGGGCTTTCAGATCGAGGAGCGGATGGAGGCGAAGAAGCGCGCGGTGATGGCCTTTGCCGAGGCCAACCCCATCGACGCCCGCATCCATGACCTGCCGCGCGCGCGGTTCGGCTTTGTCACCACCGGCAAGGCGTATCTGGACCTGATGGAGGCGCTGCGCCTGCTGGGTCTGGACCGGGACGCCTGCGCGCGGCTGGGGATCGATATCTACAAGGTCGGCATGGTCTGGCCGCTGGCGCGCAAGGGCGCGCTGGATTTCGTGGCCGGGAAGGAGGAGATCCTGGTCATCGAGGAAAAGCGCGGGATCATCGAAAGCCAGTTGAAGGAGTATTTCTACGACTGGGACGGCGAAAAGCCGCGCCTGATGGTCGGCAAGAACGACGAGGCGGGCAACCGGCTGATCCCCTGGACGGGTGAACTCAGCCCGCGCCAGTTGCTGCCCATCGTCGCCCGCCGGCTGGACCGGCTGTTCCCGGGCGAAGGCTTCCCGGCGCGGGCCGATGCCGTGCTGGGGGTGGAAGCGAAACTGCTCAACATCCCCGGCGCCACCCGCACGCCCTATTTCTGTTCCGGCTGCCCGCACAATACCTCGACGAAGGTGCCGGATGGGTCCAAGGCGCTGGCCGGGATCGGCTGTCATTTCATGGCAAGCTGGATGAACCGCGAGACCACGTCGCTGATCCAGATGGGCGGCGAGGGGGTGAACTGGGCGGCCTCCAGCCGCTTCACCGGCAAGGGCCATGTGTTCCAGAACCTGGGCGAGGGGACCTGGTATCACTCTGGCTCGATGGCGATCCGGCAGGCCATCGCGGCCGGGGCGAACATCACCTACAAGATCCTCTATAACGACGCGGTGGCGATGACCGGCGGGCAGCCGGTGGACGGTCCGGTTTCGGTCCAGGCCATCGCTGCCATCTGCCGCGCCGAGGGGGTGAAGCGCATCGCGCTGGTGTCCGACGATATCGGCAAGTTCCGCAAGGGCGATTTCCCGTCCGGCACGTCCTTCCATGACCGGGCCGAGATGGACGCGGTGCAGCGCAGCCTGCGCAAGGTCAGGGGCGTTTCGGTGCTGATCTACGAGCAGGCCTGCGCCACCGAGAAGCGCCGCCGCCGGAAGCGGGGCAAGCTGGCGGACCCGAAGAAATTCGTGGTCATCAACGAACTGGTTTGCGAGGGCTGCGGGGATTGCTCGAAGGAATCGAACTGCCTGTCGGTGGAGCCCATCGAGACCGAATTCGGCCCCAAGCGGCGGATCAACCAGTCGAATTGCAACAAGGATTATTCCTGCGTGAAGGGCTTCTGCCCGTCCTTCGTGACCGTCGAGGGCGCGCCCCGGCTGAAACCGCAACCCAAGGCGCAGACACAGATCGAGGGCGCGCTGGCCAGCCTGCCAGAGCCTGATCTGCCGATGCTGGACCAGCCCTATTCACTGCTGGTGACCGGCGTGGGCGGCACCGGGGTGGTGACCGTGGGCGCGCTGATCTCGATGGCCGCGCATCTGGAGGGGCGCGGCGCCTCGGTGCTGGATTTCACCGGTTTCGCGCAGAAATTCGGCCCCGTGCTGAGTTATCTGCGGCTGGCGCCCAGCCCCGA
>SKNG01000071.1 GCA_007120685.1 Paracoccaceae bacterium
ACCGGTTTCAGCCTGGGTAACGAGGGCGACATCGACCAGGCCATTATGGAGGGCACGGCCGAAGGCACCATACAGAGCGTTTCCATCGATTATTTCGAGGATGGCGAGGTCGGCACGCGCATTCTGGACCTGGCCATGTCAGGCACCGCCTATAACGCCGTCAGCGCCGATCAGACCATCGATGTCACCGGTATCCTGCCGAACCAGGTGGACCAGTTCGTCGATCTGCTGTTTGCCGGCGCCGAGTTCATCGATAGTGTGATCGACGGGTTTGACGACCCCGACTTCGAGGCCGACTATTCGATCATCGAGGACGCTTTCAGCGACTACAGCATCAGCACCATCACGCTTGGCAATGCAGGCGATCAGATCCTGAACATGATGTTCAACGATGACGGGCTGGTCATCGAAATCGCGGAGTATCGTATCGAGCTTTGCGAAGCGAGGGTGAACCTTGAGCGGCTGTTCGATGTAAGCGGCGATTTTGGCGATGATGACGACTTGATCTGGCCCCTGCTTTCCATCTTCGATGATCAGGGCGATCCCGTGCCGGTCTTCAGCCCGACCGGTTTCATTACCCAGATCGGGATCGACGATGTCTACAACCTGAACTTCACCGTAACGTCCGATGGCACCGGCACCTATTACCTGCAGGTCTCGGCCGACCCTGACGCCCCGGTGACCACCGGCTTCTACCAGTTGCTCGAGGGCGGACTGCCGTTTGCCCAGGATCCGCCGGTGGCTGGCGACTATGAGCGGCGCTTCGAGGACGCGGGCAACGCCCCCGCCAGCGTCGACACGCCCTACACCCTGCCGATCCGGGAGGGGGGCACTGGCGATCCGGTGGGCGATTTCCTGGGCCAGATCAGCCCTGAAGGAGACGCGGACTGGGTGCGCGTGGATATCGAGGAGGAAGGCAGCTACGCCTTCCGGGCCATCGGCATCCCCGAGACCATCGATGACAGCCTGACGCTGGAAGCCATCCTCTCGCTGTTCGATTTCACCTGCGTCAATGTCTTCAACAGCGCCGGCGTCCTGATCGCCAGCGCCGACGAGGCCGGCCCGCTTTTCGATGTGCCGGCGGGGCCGGGCGATCCTGCCGACGACGATGACGATGACGACGACGACGACGATGTGGTTCCAACCTTCCCTGACCTGCCTCTGGGTCCCGCCTGGAACGTGGGCGACCCGCATCTGTTCACGCTGGACGGTGTAGGCTACGACTTCCACGCTGCCGGCGAATACGTCATGACCCGGGCCACCGACGGCAGCGATTTCGAGGTGCAGGCCCGCATGGCGCCGGTGGGCGAGAATGTCTCTGCCAATATCGCCGCGGCCGTGCAGCTTGACGGTGGCCAGGTGATGATCGACTCCGAGGCCGACAACCCGCTGCTGATCAATGGAGAGGCGGTCGAGGTAGAAGGACTGGGCGTCATCGAAGTCGGCGATGACCTTGTCTACTACGACACCAGCGCCAGCCTCTACATGATGGTGCACACCCGCGACGGCGACATGGACACGGGCTACAGCGCCGTTCAGGTCTTCGCCGGCCCGGCATGGGTCGATATCGTTGTCGGGCTGGAGGAATACTGGCAGGGCCAGGTCGAGGGGCTGCTGGGCAATTTCGACGGCGACCCGGCCACCGATATCGCCCTGCCGGACGGCACGGTGCTGGAACGGCCGCTGCGCTTTGAGGATCTCTACGGCGATTATCGTGAAGGCTGGCGCGTGCTGGACGAGGAGCAGAGCCTCTTCACATATGGCCCGGGCGAGGGGCCGGACAGCTTCTACCTGCCCGATTATCCGACGTCCATGATCACGGTGTCCGATTTCAGCGATGACGAGGTCGCAGCGGCGGCGGCGCGGCTGGAAGGCAGCGGGCTGGAACCCGGGACGCTGGCCCATGACAACGCCCTGCTGGACCTCTTGCTGACCGATGACGACCGGTTCATCGACTCCGGCCGCACCGCGCAGGAACAGATCGAAAATCGCCCCGAGGAAGCGCCCGCGCCGGTGGTGCCGGAAGTCGATGGCGGCGGGCTGGAGGGGCTGCTGGTGCTTTCCGGCCAGATCGCCGATCAGAGCGGCAACCCGCTGGATGGCGTCACCGTGACCTTCCAGCCGGCGGGCCGCAGCGTGCAACTGACCCGAGAGACCCGCGACGGCGATGCCTTCAGCTTCGACCTGTCCGAAGGGGCGACCGGCCAGCTTCAGGCCGTGCGCAGCTACACGCCAGAGGATGCCAGCATCACCGCCGCCGACGCGCTCGACGTCCTGCGCATCGCGGTGGGTCTGGAGCCTTCCTTCGGGCCCGCGCAGGCGCAGAACTACATCGCCGCCGATATCGACGGCGACGGCCGGGTGACAGCAGGCGATGCGCTGGACGTGCTGCGAAACGCCGTCGGCCTGTCCGCCGAGAACGCGCCGCGCTGGGTGTTCTTCGACGCTGATACCGACTGGGAAGGGCTGGGCCTGAGCGCCAGTAACACCCAGGTGCCGGACGGGCTGACGATCGATGCGTTGTCCGCCGATACCGGGGTCGGCCTGACCGGCATCCTGATCGGCAGCATGTCGGAGGTCGTTTGATGGGTCCTTGCATGGCTCCCGTGCCGTCTGCGCCACCGGGCGCGCGGCACGGGCAGCAACCGGATGCTTTCGGGCGGTGGAGCACCTGGCGATGCCTTGCGTTATTGACGTTTTTTCAAGGGTCTCCTGGCTAACTCGCCCTGTCTGATGAAGTTGAGTGTGTCTTGCGATATGCGCGATATGAAAGGCTATGACCAAGGCAGCGCCCGCCGTGGTGGCCGGTGCCCTGTGGCGCGACGGGCCGCCGCTGAAGCCGACGCGTGCATCCCCTTGCGCCCCTTCGCCTGCCACTTCTTCCAACCCTTTCAGTAAGCGCCACACCGGGAGCCGACCATGCCCACACCGGCCGAACAGCTTGGCCTTGAGTTGCTCAACCGTGCCCGTCTTGACCCCTTGGCCGAGGCCGCGCGCTACGACATCGACCTGAGCGCGGGGCTCGACGTCACGTTGACAGGCGAGGCCCGCCAGCCTTTGGCCCCGAACGATGCCCTGGCCCTGGCGGCGGCGGATCATTCACGATGGATGCTTGACGCGAATGTCTTTTCGCACACCGGCGCGGGGGGCAGCAGCATCTCAAACCGCATCCAGGCTGTCATGGAACTGACCCCACCGTGGACCCTGGGCGAAAACATAAGCTGGCGCGGCACCACCGGCACGATAGACCTGGAAGCCGCTATCCCGGGGCATCACCGGGGCCTGTTCGAAAGCCCGGGGCACAGGCTGAATATCCTAGAGGGCATGTTCGACCAGATAGGCTTTGCGCAGGCCAATGGGAACTTCACCCATGCCAATGGCGTGACCTATGACAGCTCGATGCTGACCACCAAGTTCGCGGGGCAGGGGGCGACCCAGTTTCTGACCGGCGTGATCTACGACGATGGCGACGGTGACGGCTTCTACAGTATCGGCGAGGGTCGCGCGGGCATCACCATTTCTGCCGGCGGCGTGAGCGTTGATAGCGCCGCCGCAGGGGGGTACGCGCTGGCGCTGGCGGCGGCGGCGGTAGAGGTCACCTTTGACTGGGAAGGCACCGCGCTGTCGGCGCAGGTGGATCTTTCGGATGGCAATGTGAAGCTGGATCTGGTGGACGGATTGCGGCTGATGTCTTCCGGCGATCTGGTGCTGGGCGACGGGGTGATCGAGGCAGGGCTGCTGGGCGTCGGGGCGCTGTCGCTGACCGGCAATGATCTGGACAACCTGCTGGTTGCCGGGCGCGGCGACAACGTGATCGACGGGATGGGCGGCTCGAATACGGTGATGTTCACCGGGGCCGAGGCCGACTATGTGATCACGGTCGAGGGTGGCACGGTCACGGTCAGCGACCTGCGCGACGGGTTTGCGCAAGACGGGACGAATACGTTGCAGAATGTATCGTTCCTGCAATTCGCCGATGGTGTGTTTTCCCTGGACCCCGAGCCCGCGCCCGACCCCATTCCTGAACCTGAACCTGAACCTGAACCAGAACCTGAGCCGGAACCTGAGCCTGAACCTGAGCCGGGACCTGAGCCTGACCCCGAACCCGAACCGGAGCCCGAACCTGACCCCGAGCCCGAGCCCGAGCCTGACCCAGAGCCTGACCCAGAGCCTGACCCCATGTCGGACGCAGAGCCCGAGCCTGAACCAGAGAGCCCGATCATGACACCCAACGAACAGCTTGCCCTTGAACTGCTCAACCGCGCCCGGCTCGACCCGCTGGGCGAAGCCGCGCGCTACGGTATCGGTCTCAACGACCCCGATCCCACCGCGCCGGCGGGCAGCCCGGGCGCAGACCGCGTTCCCGACCCGCCGCTTGGGCCAGAGGTGCGCGCGCCGCTGTCGGCGAACACCTTCCTGACCGAGGCATCGCGCGATCATTCGGCCGATATGACCGATCGCAATTTCTTTGCCCACACCAACCCCGACGGCGTCACCGCGCAGCAGCGGGCAACCGCGGCGGGCTACACCGGCAACACCGGCGAGAACATCGCCTATGCCGGCAGCACCGGCCCCATCGATGCCACCGAACTGGTCCCGCAACATCATCGCGGCCTGTTCCTGAGCGTCGGTCACCGCGAGAACATCCTGCGCGAGGTCTTTGACGAGGTCGGCATCGGCCAGGCGCTGGGCCCCTTCACCTCGGCTTCAGGCACGGTGTTCAATGCCTCGATGGTCACCTACAAATTCGGCGTCGCCGCATCGCCGCAGCTGTCGCTTTCTGGCGTGGCCTACGGCGATGACGGCGATGCCGGGTTCTACCAGGTCGGCTCTGGCGTCGCCGGGGTGGCGATCAGCGCCGGCGGCCAGAGTACCCAAACGGCCCAAGCCGGAGGTTATGCGCTGGTCTTCGAGCCCGGGCTGGGCATGACCGATGTCAGCATCGCCTGGAACGGGCAGATGCTGGGCGCGTCAGTGGATATGTCCGGCGGCAACGTCAAGCTGGATGTGCTGGGTGGCGAGCGGTTGATGAGTTCGGCCGACATGGTGCTGGGCGACGGTGTCACGCAGGGCGGTCTGCTGGGGGCGGGGGCGCTGTCGCTGACCGGCAATAACCTGGATAACCTGCTGGTTGCCGGGCGCGGCGACAACGTGATTGACGGGATGGGCGGCACGAATACAGTGATGTTCACCGGGGCCGAGGCCGATTACGACATCACGGTAGAGGGCGGCACTATCACGGTCAGCGACCTGCGCGACGGGCACGAGCGCGACGGGACGAATACGTTGCAGAATGTGTCGAACCTGCAGTTCACGGATGGTGTGGTTTCCCTGGACTCCGAGCCTGAGCCGGAGCCCGAACCTGAACCGGAGCCCGAGCCTGAGCCGGAGCCTGAGCCGGAGCCCGAACCTGAACCGGAGCCCGAGCCCGAACCGGAACCCGAACCGGAACCCGAACCGGAACCCGAACCGGAGCCCGAGCCCGAACCGGAACCCGAACCGGAGCCTGAGCCTGAACCGGAGCCGGAGCCTGAACCGGAGCCGGAGCCTGAACCGGAGCCTGAACCCGAGCCGACACCTGATGATCCGCGTGTCATGTTGTCGGGTACGGTGCGCGATCTCAGTGGCGATGTCGTCACTGGCGTCATGATCAATTTCACTTTTTCTGGCCAGGACGAACCCGCCGGAACGGTTGCAAGCAACGAGGATGGCTTTTTCGGCTTCGGCATGCCGGCCAATCTCTCCGGCCAGATAACCGCCTCGCGGCCCCATGACAGCACGACCGACCCTTCGCTCACGGCGGGGGACGCGCTGGACGTGCTGCGACTGTCGGTCGGGTTGGAACCGAGCTTCGGACCGGCCGCGCCGCAGCATTTCGTTGCCGCAGACATGAATGGCGACGGTCAGGTGACGGCGGGCGATGCGCTGGATTTGCTGCGCTACGCTGTCAACCTGCCCACGGACAACGCCCCGCGCTGGGTATTCGTCGATGCTGATACCGACTGGGACAGCCTGGGGCTGGATCGCAACAACACGCATGTCCCGCGCGAAATAGAGGTCGAAATGGGTGAGAGCGACGTGGACATCGGCCTGACAGCCATTCTGCTGGGCAACATGGAAGCGGTCTGACACTCTCTTGGCATCGCTCTGGCGCATCGGTTGATGCGGGCAGCTGCGCTCAGACGTCGTGGCGGCCGGGCCGGGGCATGTGGGCGTCGTCCAGCGCCAGGGCCTTGAGGGCCTCTCGGCCGGCGGAAAAACCGCTGGCGATCCAGTGCGCCTCGGCCCGCGCCAAGGCGGCGCCCAGCGCAGGCCCCTGAAGCGTCGGCATCAGATCGGCCGGGCGCAGCGGAAAGCGGGCGGCGGTGCCCCGCTCGATATCCTGTGCCCAGCCCGGCGCTGGCGCCGTATCTGCCACTGCGGCGCGCGCCAGCACCGCGTCGCGCGCTGCCGCCGCGCCCAGCCGGTAGCCCAGCGCAGCCGGGCCGTCCTGCCCGGCGATCGCCCGTTCCAGC